>NZ_JBTYKD010000103.1:0-3686 GCF_054880495.1 Nostoc sp. | reverse complement strand
AGTCAAGCGATCGCCGCGAAAGTTTTCACTGGCAAGCAGTAACAAAAACTGTTATTATGATGTCTATTCTTGTTATAAGGAAATAGATACATGAATATTTCCCTTACTCCTGAGTTAGAAGCATTCGTCCAAAGACAGGTTGAGTCCGGCTTGTACCATTCTCAAAGTGAGGTGATTCGGGAGGGATTGCGTCTTTTGAAACGTTTTAACGACCATTCCGAGGAATATAAATTGTGGCTCAATGAGCAAATTGCTATCGGTCTTTCCGAGCTTGATAATGCACAAGGTCTTCCCCAAGAAGGTGCGCGGGAGCGCATCCGCAACAAGGGGCGACAATTGATGAAAAAACCGTTGTGACGAACCGGAAGTCTTATATTCTCTCGCCACAAGCGGAAAACGACCTCGCGGGAATTTATGCCTATATTGCGCGAGAGAATTCGGATGCCGCCGAACGGATGCTGGACAAGCTTCTTTCCGCCTGTGATTTACTGACAGACAGCCCCGGAATCGGACAGTATCGTTATGACCTGACCCCCCTTCATGTCCGCTTCTGGTTAGTACAGCCTCGCTATTTCCTGATATACCGAGGCGAAAACCCTGTTGAAATCGTGCGAGTTCTGGCAACAAACATGGACATTGCACGGGAACTCACCGGAGAATAAACGTTCCATTTTGGAAATTTTTTAATCTTAATTTATACCACAAAACTTTTTTGTAAAAGGTCTATTATATAATCTAACATTTTAGATCCTAAAAAATAAAATCCCTATGACCTGCTATTACTCAAGGTCTTAGGAATTTTTTTACTTACGGGACTAGTGCGGCTCGAACGCACGACCTGACGCTTAGGAGGCGTCCGCTCTATCCAACTGAGCTACAGCCCCAAATAGGAAGCATATATAATCATAGCAGGAGTTTTAGCGAGATTGCCAACAATTATCCCAAGAACCGCCGCCTACTTCTAAACCACAAAGAAAACTTTCTGCTTTCAGGATTATTTGAGATTTTCTGCCATTTAATTCTCGTAACTCTAAATTTAACTTTCCTTGCATGGTGTCTCGGCAACAGTATCTTAAACCTTCTTCTGTGGGCGCACGTAAAGGTGTACCAGATAAATCGGTGGTTCCTGTCAACTCAATTTCGTAGTTTGAGTTACTAGCTTTCATTTGCCATCTTCCCCAAGGCTGAATTTCCCAGTCTACTTGTGAATTCCAGGGAACGAATTCATAAAATTTGCCTTGATAGTGCAAGCCAATCATCGCTACAGATTCCATCCACCACAGCACACCGCGCCGTCCACCGCCAGCAGTTAATGCTAAGTCGGGTTCGCCCTCGAAGCAATTACAGTTTATCCAAAACCATTTTTGGGGAAAAGCACCACCCCAATTTTTCTCGCCGTAGGCTGGGGCGTTGGTGAATTCGTAGATTTTGCCATTCCAGTCAATCTTCCCACTGGCTAAACCGTGAGCCATCAAAATTTGCCATCCCGGTTCAAAAATCTGCAAGAATGACACCCAGCCTGCGGTTGATTGCTGAATGCTATTTTGATTACCCCAACCGTATACGGGTTGAATTTGATACTCCCAACGGCAATAATTATTCGTGGCGCGATCGCAAATAATTCCCTGATTTAAGGTGGCTGTAGCTTGATATCCTTCTTGAACATGATGCTCAAACTCTGCTGGCAGCAGGTATAAAGGAGAAACTTGCAAATCCGTTTTACCCCAATGACCTAAACCCAAAACATCTCGACTACCCCAAAATTTCTTGACATCAGGAAAAGTACGGCATAAATACTCATCATCCGGGCCGAGGATTTGGGCTGCACCGCCACTGTGGGGTTTACCGCCGATGGGATCTTCAATGGAGTACATAAAGGCGAATGTTTGCCCAATTTCCGGCAAAGTAACGCGGTAATACCAGCCTTCAAAGAAGCGGCGACTACTACCATCCCAGTGATAACCAGAATGGGGCGTTTGAGTTGATTGGAGAAAATTTAGGGGAATAGTTAACATAGATTTATATAGTTGCCGATTTTTTCAGTATGGGCGATCGCTTCGATATCAATTATGCTTATGAAATTCTGGGGCTAGAACCTGGTGCGTCGCCAGCACAAGTGAAGCGAGCTTACCGTAAACTGGTGAAAATTTGGCATCCCGATCGCTTTCTTGAGCCAAAGGAAAAACAGGAAGCTGAGGAAAAAATCAAATCAATCAACGTAGCTTACAACAAACTCAAATCTGAAAGTCCATCTGAGTCTCCCCCTAGTGAAAATCCATCTTCATCTTCGCCTACAAATCCCCCAAAAATATCTGTCAATCGTTGGGATGCAGAAACTTTCTATACTTTGGGAGTAGAGAATGCTACAAAAGAAAGATATGAAGATGCGATCGCAGATTTTACCCACGCAATTCGTCTCAATCCTCACTATATTGACGCATATAAATATCGTGGGCTAGTTTGCTCTCAACTGGGATACGAATATAGAGCCGCTTCCGATTTAAATAAAGCTGCACAAATAGAACAAGAGTTAAGAAATCCGGGCGCTACGCCTACATCACGATCAGCTAGATATACATCAAAACCTAGACCTCTGGTAAAAAGATTTTGTCATCAGATAAAAAGTTTACTGCGCCTAAATCGGCGTTGGAGATAAGAAGCGAATATAGTTTAAGACGCTCAGATGGCGACACCATATCTTGTGTTAGATAATACTTATATCTGGGAATACTAAGTATACTAATATTTGCAGCTAATTTTTTAGTATTCCTAGTATGAGCGATCGCTTCGACATAAATCATGTTTACAATATTCTTGGGTTAAAACCAGGTGCATCGGTTGATGAGGTCAAGCAAGCTTATCGCCAGATGGCTAAGACTTGGCATCCAGATTGTTTTCTCGAACCGCAGCAAAAGCTAGAAGCAGAAGAAAAAATCAAAGAAATTAATCAAGCTTATGGAAGCTTAAAATCTTATCAGCCAAATGAGATAAATCAATCCGCTTCCACTTCGACCAAAATTGATTTCACTCCATCCAATGCTGAAGGTTTCTACAAACTGGGTATGGTGAAAGCTCAAAAAGGAAAATATACTGAAGCAATTGAAGCCTTTAGCAAAGCAATTCGTCTTAACCCTAACTACCTTGAAGCATATAAATACCGAGGGCTTGCTTGCTCGAAACTCGGATATAAAAATAGAGCTTGCTCAGATTTGAAAAATGCCAGAGAACTGGAACTAAAACAGGAAAAAGCACCACCCAAACCTGCATCGCCACCGCCACCCAAACCGACATCACCAACGCCAAAGTCAGCAACGCCGCCACCATCATTTGAAGCACAGTCTCAACCTTCAGCGTGGAAATGTATACACACCCTGACTCATCTGAACTGGGTTTTTACAACTGTAATCAGTCCAGATGGGCAAACTCTGGCTAGTGGAAGTAGTGATAATACTATCAAGATTTGGCATCTCGACACAGGGAAATTAATACATACTCTCACTGGACATACAAAATGGGTAAGATGTCTTGCCTTTAGCCCAGATAGTCAAACTCTGGTTAGTGGCAGTGATGACAGCAGTATGATGATTTGGCAAGTGTTGTAAATATTTATTGATTCTATACCCATATATACCCAAAAATGGTAATATGGTTATATGAAATTATCAGATTATGCAAAGAAAGCCGGA
>NZ_JBTYKD010000102.1:0-3593 GCF_054880495.1 Nostoc sp. | reverse complement strand
ACGGGAATGAGAAATTCCAATTACTCGTTTATCAATCCGTGATATTTTCTGAACTATTTCTTCAGTATTATCAGGGCTACAATCATTAACAAAGATAATTTCATAGTCTATTTTGAGCCTTACAAATGTCTCCTTCAGACGCTCATACATAATAGGAATTGCTTTATTATCCTTATAACAAGCGATGATAGCTGTTACGCTATATGTGGTATCTAAGCCAAACTTTTTAGAACTTTGATGATATCTTTGCTTATCTTCTAATCCCTTATACCACTCAGTCGTCTTTAAGAGACCATCTTTAAAGCTTGTCTGAGGTTTCCAAACCAAAAGCTCTTGGGCTTTCGTTACATCAGCATACCAATCAATCACATCCCAATGGCGATTTGTCATGGAATTATAAGTTGGCTCTTTACTAATGTTAAATATCTTACTAGCAAAAACTGCTACGTCACTAATAGTCGTTTTTTGACCACTACCGATATTAAATGATTCTCCATAATCTTCATTTTTTAAGTTCAGTGCAGTATCAATAAATGCTTCACAGGCATCATCAATATAGACAAAATCTCTAGAAATATCAGGACTAACAAAATTAGGATATTTGCTCTCAAGCCCGCAGCGAATCAAATTCGGAATTAGCCTCGATGAATCTTCTAGGGGACCATAGACAGAATATAATCTTAAATTCGCGCAAGGCAGTTGCTGTTTTTTTCCATAGAAATACAAGAGATTGGCACAAGCAATCTTAGAGACAGCATAATCACTATTAGGGGCAGGTAGCTCAGTTTCACTAGGCCCAGCAGATTTATCTCCGTATTCAGAAGAACTTCCAGCATGAACGTAACAGGATATCTGGTGAGAGGCTAGTCGCTCTAAAAGTTTGGCAGTTAGGTTAAAGTTGGTTTGATAGATCAATTGGCTATCCTTTTCAAAGGAATAAGCTCCGAAAGCCACGCAGTTAAATATTGTTTGCGGTTTAATTTTATCTATTAAAAAATCTAGGTTGGAATCTACTAGCAAATCAACAACAATAACATTCTTGTCACTCAGCCCCTCCAATCGCCAAGCAGGGAAGCGAGAAGTAGTACCAAAGACATCTTCCCTGACCTTGAGTAATTGTCTAAGTAAATTGGCACCAATAAAACCACTACCACCGAGAACTAAAATTGGACCCTGTAGCCGCCTGATTTTGTGGTCTAAATCCATAAATCACCTCTTCAACTCTCTAACAAGGTTCACAGCATCTAAACCACATTCTTGACGATGAAAATTCTGAGAACCATAAAGTCCAGATACATACCCCAAAGCATGGCGGTGCGTAAACTGCGGTGGTGCACAATTCATCTCCAAAAGACAACGGGCAATTATCTGACCAACACTTCCCTGAGCCACATGTTCTTCAATTACGAACAAATGACGTGATTTCTGTAAGTCATCAAGGAAATCTTTTGGGATTTTAGCCGCCTTTATCGGCAATTCAGTTAAAACCCAGATGTCTGGACGATCGCACTCACTCAAATGCTTTGCCGCCTCAACGATACTTCCAGCCAAAGGGCCAACAACTAAAATCGTGGCTCCTTTACCCCTCATCAATCGCCGCCAAGAAGAATACTTGGGAAGCTCTAAATCCTTTGGCTTTTCACATCTACCGAGGCGCAGATAAGCAGGATGCTCTAAGTTAGTAAGCTGATTGATAATCTCTGGAACATCTGCGGCAAAAGCAGGCACGAAAACATGCATATTGCTCAGACAGAGCATAGTCCCATAGTCTTCAAGTGCATGATGTGTTGCTCCCATCACTCCATAGCCATAACCACCTCCATTCCCAACCAGCCGCACAGGGAGATCGTGCATACAAACATCATTGCGGATTTGCTCAAAGGGTCGGGCATAAACAAAGGGAGCAATACTATAAACCCAAGGTTGAAAACCTGTTTGAGCTAAACCCGCAGCCACAGATACCATATTTTGTTCTGCTACACCTGCATTGATAAAACGTTCGCCCAAACTCTCTTGTAAAGGTTCTAGAGCTTTGTATCCCAAGTCACCACTGAGAAATACTAACTTAGGATTAGTCGCACACTTGACAAGGGTTTCACAAAAGATGTTTCTCATATCCCCACCTCTTTTAGCGCCTGTTGATACTGGGTTGGAGTCATTGGTAAATAGTGCCACTCCATCTTGTTCTCCATGAAGGAAACACCATTCCCCTTCTTGGTATGAGCAATAATAACGTGAGGCTTGTTAGGAGTGGATGAAAGAGCTTCTACAATTGCATCTAGATCGTGACCATTAATCTCAGTTACAGCACAACCAAAAGCACGAAACTTTTCAGCCAATGGCTCTAAATTAGCTACTTCTCGCGTAGTGCCAAAGCCTTGTAACCCATTACAGTCAATAATCATTGTTAATTGATACAACTTCTGATGCACAGCAAAAATGAGAGCTTCCCAATTAGAACCCTCATTCCATTCACCATCCGACAGCAGACAAAAGATCCTCCCTGATTCACTCTTGAGTTTCTTTGCTAGGACTAATCCATTGGACAAAGACAAGCCGTGACCTAAACTTCCCGTGGCAAACAGAATTTCAGGCATCCAACCGATAGGGGGATGTCCACTGAGCTTTGTGCCATCTTGATGAAACTTTTGTAGGTCTTCATCACTCAAGCGCCCCAAAGACCATAAAGTAACGTAAAGTGCCCCAGCAGCATGACCTTTAGAGAGAACAAATGCGTCATCTTCATTCAAAAATTTGTGGTACAAAACTATTAGTAAATCCAGTGATGACAAGTTACCGCCAATATGACCAACACTACTTTCAAAATGCATTTTAAGTAACCGTGTCTTAGCTTTAACAATAATCTCTGCAAATAATTCCATGATGAAAAGTTAAACTATGGATGTTATCAAAAATAAGATTAAAGCCGAGAACTAAGCAAAAGCGGAAATTGTGACTGATAAGATTGTAGATAACTTACATTTCTGTTTTTTCTGGAACACTAATATATATAGATTTGTCATCCATCCATGGCACTTCAGCAAAAGACCAAGGCTTACTAAAAACAACTTTGTATCCAGCTATGTGAATATCTTTATTTGAGAGAATTACGGCTTTTTTTGTATTGATTACTTGCTGAATTTTTTTTGCTTCTTCAGGATATGCCTGTTCGATTGAGGGGAAATAAAGTGATGACATTTGAATTTTTTGTAAATTATTAATTACCATAGCAACAGAGTCCAATGTATAATTTACTATGTAGTATGAATTGTCAAACTTTGATATCTCATTAAAAATTTCATGATAGAACTGATAGTATTTTTGGCTTAAAATTTTTCCTCTAAAAATGCTAATTTCATTTGAAATAACTCCTTTACCCATCAAGGTATCTAACTTCCAGGGAAAGTAAACAGAACTGGTTTGTGAAAAAATAAGACTATTAGTCCAAATAAAACAAATAGAAATTAATGGTAATATCATAACTATTTTAATCTTACGACCAAGACGGGGCAATATTTTAACAACGCTATAAATGATAACTCCAATACCAAGAGATGAACTATTGGCTAATCTAAACACTTCATAAATATGAA
>NZ_JBTYKD010000101.1:0-7883 GCF_054880495.1 Nostoc sp. | reverse complement strand
CAGCCTACACTGGATCGAATTTCGACTTTTGTAGTAGGAAGTAACGGTCATCTATATGACAAGTTTTACAACGGTAGTCAATGGGTATGGGAAGACCAGGGAACACCATAGAAAATAAACACTGCTAGGTGCAATTTGTTCTCGGTGTAGTCCTGGCTTTTCACAGAAAGGCAAATTTGCCTTTGTTTTCCAAAGAATAGCTAATTTGCCCCAACTTTTCTGGGATACTTTCCCTCAAAATAGAAGAAGCTACTTCTTCAACAGATATTTCTTTGAAAGCAGCAGCTTTAATTAGAGATTCTTGAGTTTCTTGACTGATGTAAATATTAGTACCAATCATTTTTCACTCTATTTACTTTTTTACATGATACCAAACATGATCAGCAATAATTTTAGTGATGTGATGTTGAGTTTCCTGACTCTACTCAACTGACGAGATCAGCGATCGCTTCTCAAGCAGAGACTACAGCTTCCGGTTGATAGCGGATGCCAGCTTGCTTAAAGCGATGTAAAGCTTCACCCAAGCGATCACAGTCTGCAATCAAACTGATCCTGACATAACCCTCACCTGCAACCCCAAAGGCATTACCTGGAGTTAAAACAACGCCTGTTTGCTGCAATACGTTCAGGGCAAAATCTGTGGAACCAACCCCAACAGGGCACTTCATCCAAAGATACATTGTCGCCTTAGTTTTGGGGATATCCCAACCCAACTCTCCTAATCCTTGAATCAGGAAATCGCGGCGGGTACTGTAGCGTTGTTGTACCTCATGCAAATACACATCTGGCAGTTGTAAAGCAGTTTCGGCTGCTGTTTGTAATGCGGCAAAAATGCCGTAATCCAAGTTAGTTTTCAGTGTCCGCAAACCTTGAATTATATGGCGATTACCCACCACAAACCCAACGCGCCAACCAGCCATATTGTAGGTTTTAGATAAGGTGTGAAATTCCACACCAATATCTTTCGCGCCAGGAATTTCTAACAAGCTAGTGGGTTGATAACCATCAAAAGCTAATTCGGCGTAACACAAATCATGCACCAGCAAAATTTCATATTTGCGGGCGAAAGCAACGATTTCTTCAAAGAATTCGCGGGGTGCTGTGGCGGCGGTGGGATTGCTGGGATAGTTGAAATAGAGAATTTTAGCTTGTTTAGCAACCTCCTCAGGAATCGCAGCTAAATCAATTAACCAGTCATTTTCTGGTTTAAGAATCAAACTGTGGATTTTCCCACCTGCGATCGCTGGGCCGCGAAAATGGGCGGGATAAGCTGGGGAAGGAACCAAAACTAAATCACCAGGATTAACGTAGGCGATCGCTAAATGGGTTAATCCTTCTTTAGAACCGAGTAGTGGCAAGGCTTCGCTATCAGGATCGAGAACCACACCATAACGGCGATGATACCAATTGGTGATGGCACGGCGAAAACTAGCAGTCCCTTCAAAAGGCGGATAACCGTGATTAGCGGGATCTTTCAAGGCGGCGATCGCAGCTTCTACTACTGGTGCTGGCGTTGCACCATCGGGGTTTCCCATACCCAAATCAATTAAATCTAAACCTTGTTCCCGTGCTTTAGCTTTCAGTTCATCTAAACGGGCAAATACATAAGGTGGCAGTTTTTGTATCCGTTCTGCTGGGACAATCCAATTTAAACTCATAAAACCTCGTCACTGATTCCCTGGGGCGAAACTCGATTCGTAGTATCCCTACTATCTATAGGTGCAGTGGTAGAAACCATTGCCGCCATCAACTGTTCTGGCGCGACTTTAAATGGTAGTCGATGGATGTCAGAATTAGGAACTAGAGCAATTTCAACGGCTGTTTGCAACTCGCCTAATGTGATGTTGCCCAATCCCAAATCACTTAGTTTTTGGGGTAGTCCAATTTCTGCGTAGAACTTTAACAACTGTTGCCGTGCTGATGCGGCTAGTTGATTACCTTGGAGCATTTCTTCTAAACGCAGTTGTACCAAAATTCCAAAAGCAACTTTTTCGCCATGAATACTGCCATGTCCTGAAATGTGCGTTAAACCATTATGCACCGCATGGGCCGCAACTGTGCGACACTGCGCCCCACCAAGTCCTCCAACTACCCCGGCGAGTAAAACAGTAGCGTCTACTACTTCTCGCCAAACCTCACTACCTGGTTCTTTGGTGGCGGCGGCTGACTTTTGCAAGAGGATATCTCGCAAAACTCGTGCTTGTTGCACTGCGGCAATAATTAAAGTATCTTGCAAATGCCCACTGCTAACAGAGGCTTCATACCACTTAGCGATCGCATCCCCAATTCCGGCGACTAAAGTACGTTGTGGTGCAGTTTTAATCAAGTCATAATCGAGTATCAATAAATCGGGACATTTAGACAGCCCCACATCGTAGAGAAATGCCCCGTCTTCCGAATAAACATTTGATAACGCACTCCAAGCTGCACAGGTAGCCCCGGAAGTCGGAATTGTCACCACTGGCAAATGTAACTGCTGCGCGACTAATTTCGCTGTATCTAGGGCTTTGCCGCCACCAACACCAATAATCACATCAGCTTTATGTTCTTTTGCCGTCTTCTGTAAAAATTTCAGGCTAGCTTCGCAGCAATCTGCACCATAAGAAGCTTGGGCAGGATGTAACTGTTGCGTTGCTAAAACTGGTTGCAAATTTTTTTGGCTGATAGCAAGAGTAGACTCACCTGCCACAATTAAGGGACGACTTCCCAAACAGGCGATCTCGGCTGCGGCTGTTTGCAACACCCCAGAACCACGGATTACTTTTGCGGGGGCAACTGTCAGCGTAAATAATGAACTAGAGGTTTGAGTAGACAAAGAAGGTTGAGTAGAAAATTTATTGGGCATATAATCTAGTTTGGCAAAACTTTGATATTTTTTAATCAAATAGACTGGTATGAGGGATACTTGTTGCCAAGCTGGTTTTTGAATGGCTTATACCCGGACAATCTGGATTTGAGCCAAGCAATGAAATAGACAAAGCCTGTTACCCACTGATTGAGTAGTTTGACAAGGTTGCTTGAATCTATGATGCCCATCCACCTGAAATTCCGAACTCTCAAAGTTTTGAATAACCTGATTAATTAATTAACATTACCATTGTCAGATTCTCAAGAAAAGCAATCGAGAATTGCTAATGTGTAAGTGGTGATGCTATTTCAGACAATTCTTAGCTATAAATACATAGGTAGGGGCGTGCAAATATACGCCCCTCTGTTCCTCTTAAGCGGTAGGTTTTGGCAATTGGGCGAAATTGTCTTTGTAAATTTCGACTGTCATTGGGGAATTTTGACGAGAAACGAGCGATCGCTTGACATCACCCAAGTAAACTGGTACAGAAATCCCTGGTTCCGGGTGAACAATGGTACGGGCGCGAACTGTCAACTTGTCGTCTACCCGTGTACCTGAACGACCAGAAGAAAACAGATTACTAGCTGCTTGACGTAAAGTTGCTTCTAATTGTGTAGGTGTAATTTTGGGTGATGTGGCAATTACCGCTTGTGTTGTCCCATTGTCATAAACTAGAGTGTACCGGACTGCTCCGGGAATCACAGCCCGACTCAAGGGGACTATTGAGAGTCCAAATAAACCAGCCGTCACCACTAGCATAAAGCCAGTTGCACCCACCACCCGAAAGCGGATGCCCCATTTGAGAATAAAAGCCAAAACTGCAATGGCCGCAAATACCAAGGTAGCTATACCTGACCATTGGGTGTACTGAAGAAAGTTAGCTGTTGTGAGCATAAGGTTGGTTATGGAAGCGTCTTTTTTTCGTTACCGACACACCCATTTTACCGAGAGCTTACACCATAAGGGTTATCGGAGTCTTTAATGCCAATCAGAATATTGAGCAGGATAGCAGTCATAATAAAGTTTAAACTTGCGTTTAGCCTAAGTTTAGCGGTGAAATGGAGCCAACCTCAGAACAATTGAAAAGTTATACAGAGTCTTGACTTGGCTAACGCGTATGTATCTCCCGGTTTACCTAGTTATTTTAGATGAGCGAACAGATAACATTGTAGTAATAGCAGGTGAAGAGACAGTTGTAGTAATTAATCGAGAAGCAGAGGTTGATTATGAATAAGCCTAACTTTACAGAAATGACACGCAAGCAATTGCGAGCGAGATTATATCTTACAAAATTGTGGCGATATCGAAGCAATTCACGCCCTAGCATTACACGTTCAGTCTAATGGCAAACGTCTTAATTCAGTAGATGAGTTACAACAAGTCATCCAAGAAAAACGCCGCCAAGGTTTAGAGCCATAATTCCTCAGTTATTTAAAACAGTATTGACTCACCAGAGACGATATGAGAATTTTTAGATGTCTGCAACTTAGTTTGAACATTATCAATGATTGCCGGCCAATCAGCATCTCTGTTCCATTCAGAGCGAATTCTGGTTTTAGTCGCCGCGTCGTAAAGGCTGCAAAAAACCACATTCTCGTTTCCAGCAATGGGAGCGATAATCAGAGGCTTGGAAAAGTCCTGAACTAGTGATACAGCTAAAAGGAAACTTTTAGCAAAGTTCGTTTCTATCCCAGTCCTCACAACATAAATTTCATCCGCTCTCACAACGATTTCTAATTTAGTGTTGTCCTTTCCCTTAAATTCTGTCGTTTTTAATTTCAGTTCAGATATATACCCAGTTAGCCCTGTTTGTTGTACAGGAATAGTTTGATTATTATTGATATCGTAGTTATACCACAGGTAAGATTCCCCGTTTAATTCTCCGCTTTTCACATACAAATAAATAGGTTCTGGCGGGTTACAAAGACCTAGTTGAATTTCAGCAATCATCTTTTATGTTCCTTTATGAAAGATAAAAATTTTCAGATATTCCGTCAAATTCAATATTCTTTAAATTGTGCTTAACTGAAGAAAAATCATAAATATAGGACTCCTATTTGATTTTTTAACAAGATTCAGCACACATATATGCCCTTGTTTCCTGTTCCCTACCCACGCAAGTAAATTCAGAAATCAAATCGGATTGTTATATACAAAAGGGCATCTACAAGAGATGCCCGTCATGTAAGATAACCCTAAAAGGTTTTCCTACACCTTCCCAACAATCAGCAACAGTGACTAATCAAGTATTAGTCATGCTCTGTAGTAATATTATTAACTTAAAAGCCAGGATGTCCTCAGTGCATACACTTAAAAAGTTAATGGCGGGCTTAATTCCCTTTTTTTAAGCAGGGTTAGGGAGGATCGAGTCTACCCAAGCGTATTGGGTCATATCGATGTACTACTCCACAAATGCCAGCCAAAATTAACCATGAAAGCGCATTCAAACGAAAATCGAATAGGGTTACATCTACTGTATTGAATAGAAACCACGCCACAAAAGCCAGAAGATAACTGAAAAATATCAATCTGTCTTCTGTATTTATATATTTTGACTTTCGCAGTAATTGGACACCTGTAATCAAAATCCAAGCGAGTAAGCCATAAAATAAAAAAGCACTGGGAAAACCAGTTTCAGCAGATAACATCAAAAACAAGTTATGGGGATGACCCAAGGGAATCTGCATTTGAGCTTTGTAGAGTCCACTAAAACTGCGTAACCCCCACCCAGTCAAAGGATGTTCCTGAGCTAAAGACCAGGCAAACTCCCACTGAGTTTTTCGCATTAAAGCGACTGGTCTATCTGGATACATATCGTCATTTAACCTTGCCCAAAAGAAAGCAGGAACGTACTGACGAAAAAATTGAGCCACTACCGAGGGAGCAAAAGCTGCCAAAAGTACACTAGAGACGATCGCCGCAACACCGCCCACAAGAATGCGCCAACCTTGGTAGAGTGCATAAGCTAAACAGGCCAAAATAGCGATCGCCCACCCATTGCGCGAGTTGGTGAAAATCAAGGCAATAAAATTTGTAATCATTGCCACGGTTAAAAAGAGGAGGGGGAGTGAGGAGTAGGGAGTAGGGAGAAATGACTTTTGACCGGCAGTTGCTCTACTTGGGGAGACTCCAGACGCTTGTGAGGCTTGGTCGCCCTTGACGTCTACCCAACTCTTCTCTACCAGAGGCTGCGCCAAGGAGATGCTGCGCGAAGGGAGAAGACCGCACTGCCTCCTCTTGACTTTTAGTTGTTGATAGTTTTCTAGCCACAACCCTAAGCCCAGGATGAAAACTATCGCTAGATAAGCAGCGAAGGTGTTAGCGTGCAAGAAGAGTGAAGCGATGCGGCCTGGCGGATTTCCTCCTGGTCTGATCGTCCAAGCAAAGACAATCCACAAAATCTCCAACTTCAAACTCCAGCCTAAAAATAACTGTCCCAAGCCGATAATTGCCACCGGCAGGGAACCGATCACCAAAATCCAAGCCATTTGCCGCAATTGGGCAAATGTTTGAATCAGAGTGCTATGAGCAGCGAAAAGTAAAAAGAATGGTAATAAATTAAATAAGCCGAGGAAAGCTGCTGTCTTATCTTGGGCAAACCCAGCAGTCACGATCAGCAACACACTTAAAAGGGCAAATCCCCAGTTGAGGGGGCGGCGACTAATTTTGCGGTATTGTTTGAGCCAAGTTATTAATGCGACAAAACCTATAGTCACAGCTCCCAATAAAGGACTCAATGGGAAGATTAACAGTGCCCATAGAGAGTAGTTCCAAGAAGATTGCCAACGAGACTTGAAATAGTCAAAAACTTTGTTCAAGCTGGCTCCCAACATTCCTCACGAGTGAGGCGAATTTGAGCTAAGGCGAAGACGGTAGGGATGATCCGACCATAGTTAGTGGCGATCGCTCTCCACCCTAAATCCGCAAAAAACCAAGTCCACATTATCGGCCCAATCACAGCAAACATCGTGCGGGTTGCCCCATAACGAGCTGCACTCACTGTCATACCCCGTTGCGCCATTTGCATCGCTACATAGCTTTGAAATTGCGTTGCAGCGGCTTCTGAGCCTGTAATCGCCGCTTGTTTGGCTACTTGGTATGTAGCAAAGTGGATGGCAAATTGACGGGCAATTTGCTTGAGTACAAGTGGCTGAAGTACTGAAGTAACCGCGATCGCACTACCGCCTTTGAAAAGTAATCCCAAGGGGTCAGATTGCAATAAAAGTGGTAGCGGTTGTTTTAGTTCTGATTTGAGCAGCTGACGCTGCACTTGTACAGTCAATTTTTGCTTTTCCTGTTCAGGCAATTTTTTCCACACCTGTCCTAGCAGATGCAAAAATACTTCTGCTTCTAAATCAATAGTTGCCAGCTGATTAGAATAGGGAATTTTTAGATACTTACATACTTGAACTAACGCTTGTCGGTAAGTTACTTGCCCTGTACGTCCCCGCAATACTGTTATCCCATCTGCCGCCAAAAAGCGAAAGCGACCCTCTAGTGCGTCTAACCAAGCTTTGCGGTCTTGGCTTTGCACTTCGATGGGTTGGGGTGTGTGTACATAGTCTAGGGGATTGAACTTCCGACTAAATAGAATTGCCGTTAAGTCTTGCAATTCCTCTTCGGTCGCTAACTCTAGCGCCGCCCTCATTTCATCCAATTTCCCATCCTCCCTTCTGTGCAGTTTGCTGTACTTTATTCTACTATTAGCTTTTAGCAGTCATTAGTAGTAATTTTGCACTTTGATCAATACCTTCGCCAAAAAAAGAGTCTGAAGAGAGGGCTGCTCTAGTAGAGTTATTGTCTTCCACAACCACAACTCAGGTGCGATCGCCTTTTTGGAGTACTAACTAGGGTATGTCGAATGCGATTCTCCTTTGGAGACGCTATGCGAACGCCAGCTATTAGAAAGCAAAAAGGTTCTAATAACCGTAATAAAGCCTTAAAATGCTCGTATTTGAAACCAAGTTAAAAGGAACAGACGGGCAGTATAAGGCGCTAGATGAGGCGCTACGTACTGCCCGTTTTGTCCGTAATA
>NZ_JBTYKD010000100.1:0-19263 GCF_054880495.1 Nostoc sp. | reverse complement strand
ACCCTGATTCCTTAATCCGCGCCCAAAACGGGTTTTAACCTGATTATTTATTCTCCCACCAATATGGTCTATTTATTTATGCCGTATTGTACTAGGGTGGTTGGCATAACGGCTGTGCATCGGGCTTTTAACCCGCAGAAATAGGTTCGACCCCTATACCACCCATTATGAATAAGAACTAGCGATCGCTAGTTGAGTATGTTGCAATAAGATATCTTTATCCAAAGTATGTATAGGATATTGCGGTGTTAGTGCCAGTAGTTTCTCAATTCTTTCTCTGGCTGCCTCCACTACTGATTCATCTAAGCTACTCTTACTAAGGGAATCGATGAAATCTTCAGCAATTTGATAGGTTCTTTCAATGGATGATGAGTTGATATTGCGCGAGACAATAAACAAGTCGCAGCCTGCATGAATTGACCGCGCCACAGTACCAGCTTTCATAAACATATCTGAGATCGCTTTCATATCCAAGTCGTCAGATACAACTACTCCATCAAAGCCAAGTTCCTCTCTAAGTATGGTTTTGAGGATAGCCTGGGAAAGAGTTGCTGGCACATCAGCATCTATCTTAGGAAATAAGATATGGGCAGTCATGATTAAAGGAATCTGTACTTCGATTAGGGCTTTGAAAGGTATAAGTTCTCTAAGTCGCAGGTCTTCTAAAGTTAAATTAAGTATTGGTAGCTCAATGTGAGAGTCTTTGCTGGTGTCTCCATGTCCGGGGAAATGCTTGGCGCATCCCAAAATTCCTGAATCTCGAAGTCCAAGGTAGTAGTCACGGGCACGTTGAACAGCAGTTTCGGGAGTGTTACCAAAGGCGCGAGTCCCAATGACGGGGTTGTGGGGATGGGAAAAAATATCTGCTACAGGTGCCCAAGATAAATTGATTCCCAGTGATTTAAGTTCTACTGCTGTGGCTTTTGCTACTTCGTGGGCGTGCGATCGCAGCAACAAGGCATGAGGAAAGCGGGTAATTGGCAGTGGTGTACGAATTACACGGCCTCCTTCATGATCCAGAGTGATGAACATTAAATCACGTTCAGTATATTCTCGTATCTGCCTGTTCAAATCCTTAAAGCTTTGCAGCCAAACCTGATATGGGGTGCCATCCAAAAAGTTCTTAGCAAAAAATATCACCCCAATCGGTCTCAATTCATTGAGTGCAAGTTTATCATCATCGCTTAATGTAGTGCCGGAAATACCTAAAATCAGGTGATGTCCAAAGCGTTTTAACTCTTGCGATACACCCATAATCTTTTACCTATAAGTTGTGTGGTAAACAACTGGGTTGTTCAACCTAGAGGACATAGATTTTTATCCTACACTCTTATGGGAAGCGGAAAGTTTTCAAAGCTAGGTTTTTTATTCTTGGTTTTAGATTAGCTATTTTCAGTCAAAGGAATTACTTTTGTTTCCCTAAATCTCCTGTATATAAATCTAGATGAAATACTCACCGCAAATCCATTGCCAATAATGGTATTGGCAATTTGATTGGGTAGGTGCGCCCAGGTAAAATTTCCTTTGGCAAAAGTTTTTTGGTAAAGCGATCGCACAATAACTGCCAAATGTAACAGATTGCAACGTATAATGAGAACCATAAAACCATTAAGAAATATTGAAGGGCATTAAGGTTAAATGCGAGTAGCGATCGCGGGTGCTGGTCTAGCAGGACTTTCCTGCGCGAAATATCTCACAGACGCAGGTCACACTCCCATTGTCTTGGAAAGCCGGGACGTACTGGGTGGTCTGGTTGCGGCGTGGAAAGACTCTGACGGCGACTGGTACGAAACCGGGTTACACGCCTTTTTTGGGGCATATCCCAATATGCTGCAATTGCTCAAGGAGTTGGGCATTGAGGACAGACTCCAGTGGAAACAGCATACGCTGATTTTTAATCAACCAGACAAGCCTGGGACATTATCACGTTTTGATGTTCCAGATATTCCCTCTCCTTTCAACGTGATTGCGTCGATTCTTCGCAATAAAGATATGTTGACTTGGGAGCAGAAGATTCGATTTGCAATTGGCCTACTTCCAGCAGTGGTTCGGGGTCAAAAGTATGTTGAAGACATGGACAAATACAGCTTCTTAGAGTGGTTGAAAAGGCAAGGTGTTGATGAGCGGGTAACTAGTGACGTTTTTATCGCCGCATGTAAAGCGCTCACCTTTATCAATCCCGATGAAGTTTCGGCAACGATTCTGTTAACTGCACTGAATCGTTTTCTCCAAGAACGATATGGCTCCAAGATTGCATTTTTGGATGGTTCTCCTACAGAACGGCTATGCAGCCCGATCGTTGATTATATCACAGAACGTCGTGGGGAAGTGCGCCTAAATGCCCCCTTGAAAGAGATATTGCTGAACGCCGATGGCACGGTGAAAGCATACTTGATTCGGGGGTTAAATGGGGCAGAAGATGAAGTTCTCACGGCTGATGTGTATGTATCTGCCATATCGGTTGACCCTTTGAAGGTGATTTTGCCTAAGCCTTGGAAACTTATGGAGTTTTTCAAGAAGCTAGAAGGCTTGGAAGGCGTGCCAGTGATTAACGTGCATCTGTGGTTTGACCGGAAACTGACAGAAATTGATCACTTGCTATTTTCGCGATCGCCCCTCCTCAGCGTTTATGCTGATATGAGCAATACCTGCCGTGAATACGCCAACCCCAATCGCTCAATGCTGGAATTAGTTCTAGCTCCGGCAAAAGATTGGATTGCCAAATCTGATGAGGAGATTGTGGCTGCAACGATTGCCGAGTTAGAAAAACTCTTCCCCGACCACTTTGGGGGAGATAATCCAGCTACGTTGCTGAAATCTCATGTGGTGAAAACGCCGCGTTCAGTTTACAAAGCGACCCCTGGTCGTCAACAGTACCGTCCCGCACAAGTTACGCCCATTGCCAACTTCTATCTCGCCGGAAGTTATACCATGCAACGCTACTTAGGCAGTATGGAAGGTGCCGTACTTTCTGGTAAGCTGACAGCGCAGGCAATTTCTGAGGCTCTCCCGGTAGCAAATTCCTCAAACCTGCAAACGCTCACCCGACCGCCCGCAACGAATGCTGCAACTGCCTGATTCCCCCCCGCGCATGAAAACGCTGGTCTCTGTAGACGAGTCCTACAACCTTTGTCGGCATCTCACAGCAAAGTATGCCAAGACTTTTTATCTGGGTACTTTGCTGATGAGTCCGGTAAAACGTCAATCTATTTGGTCAATTTACGCTTGGTGTCGCCGTACAGATGAATTGGTGGATGGACCCGCATCTGCTATTACCACGCCAGAAACCCTAGACCTATGGGAACAGCAGCTGGAATCGATTTTTGCGGGACGCCCATTAGAAAATTACGATGTCGCTTTATTTGATACCCTCCAGCGCTTTCCGATGGACATTCAGCCCTTTCGGGATATGATTGCCGGTCAGCGCATGGATTTATATCGCAGTCGTTATGAAACCTTTGAGGAATTATACCTCTACTGTTATCGCGTCGCTGGCACTGTTGGTTTAATGTCAACAGCAGTTATGGGTGTAGATAGCACCATATACACAGCTCCGTGGCATCAGAACAAACAACCTTATGTTCCCACAGAAGAAGCGATCGCTCTGGGAATTGCCAATCAACTCACCAACATCCTGCGGGATGTGGGAGAAGATGCCAAACGCGGACGGATTTACATTCCCCTTGAGGACTTGGCAAAATTCAACTACACCGAGCAAGATTTCTTCAAAGGTGTGGTAGATGAGCGTTGGCGGGCGCTGATGCGCTTTCAAATTGACCGGGCCCGCCAATTCTATAGCACATCCGACCAGGGAATTACTTATTTAGCACCGGACGCCCGTTGGCCCGTGTGGGCAGCATCAATGCTATACGGACAGATTTTGGAGGTGATTGAACGCAACAATTACGATGTATTCAGCCAGAGGGCTTACGTTCCCCAGTGGAAAAAGTTACGCACTTTGCCCGTAGCTTGGATGCGATCGCAAGTCCTTTAAAAAATTAGTCATTTGTCCCTAGTCGTTAATCGTTAGTCTTTTATAAATAACCAATGACCAATGACAAATGACAAATGACTATTGACTCCTACCAACAAACCTGCTAACATTATTAATCGTGAGTCAGGAGAGGTGGCTGAGTGGTCGAAAGCGGCAGATTGCTAATCTGTTGTACGGCAGGTAACTCCGTACCGAGGGTTCGAATCCCTCCCTCTCCGTTTTCCAGCCTTTCTTACACAGAGTATGTTCGGTGTCAGAAAATAAGTACTAATGCCGAGGCAAACACTTTTACTACCAAAGATGGATGATATGATTTATCCTTTGGAGCCTTGATAAGATCCAGCTAAATTACAAATCTAGTTTGAATCTTACTTTTAGGCTCCTAAATATCTGAGGAGTGAAAGTAAACTATGCAAAATATTAGCGCGGTCTTAACCTTTAGTATAGCGACCCTAGCAACTGGGTTCCTAGTAGGGGCTTGTGGTGATCCAAGTACCCCCAATAGCGCAGCTAACAACGGAAGTACCGCTACCCCGGCATCAAACTCAACTACCACAAGCAGTGCTAAAGGACTAAAAATTGGTTCCCTGCTACCGTCAACAGGGGACTTAGCTTCTGTGGGACAGCAAATGCTAGGTTCTGTACCTTTACTCGTCGATACGGTCAACGCTTGTGGTGGGGTGAATGGCGAACCTGTAACCTTGGTGCAAGTAGACGACCAAACCGATCCCAGAGCTGGTGCTGCTGGAATGACCAAACTAGCAACTTTAGATAAAGTGGCAGGTGTAGTTGGCTCCTTTGCCAGTAGCGTTTCTAGTGCAGCAGTCTCCATTGCGACGCCGAATAAAGTCATGCTGGTTTCCCCTGGTAGTACCAGTCCCATATTTACCCAAAAGGCTCAAAAAGGCGACTTTAAAGGCTTTTGGGCGCGAACAGCCCCCCCCGATACCTACCAAGCACTAGCTTTAGCTCAACTTGCCAGGAAAAAAGGTTTCAAGCGAATTTCTACAGTTGTGATTAATAACGACTATGGCGTAGGCTTTGAAAAAGCATTTGTGCAAACTTTTGAAAAATTGGGTGGAACTATAGTTAATAAAGATAAGCCTGTTCGTTACGACGCGAAAGCCCAGACATTTGATACAGAAGCGGCTGCTGCTTTTGCTGGTAAGCCAGATGCAGTCCTGGCTGTACTGTACGCTGAAACTGGTAGTTTATTCCTGAAAGCTGCCTATCAACAAGGTGTGGCCAAGGGTGTGCAAATTCTGCTGACTGATGGGGTGAAATCACCTACTTTCCCCGAACAAGTTGGCAAAGATAGTGATGGTAAATATATTTTAACTGGAGCGATCGGTACAGTACCTGGTTCCAATGGTAAAGCACTAGAAGCTTTTAACAAGCTGTGGAAGGATAAAAAAGGTGGTGCGCCAGGGGAATACGCTCCTCAAGCTTGGGATGCGGCTGCTTTATTGACGTTGGCAGCCCAAGCTGCTAAGGAAAATACAGGCGTTGGTATAGCTAGCAAAATCCGTGAAGTTGCTGATGGGCCTGGCACAGAAGTTACCGATGTCTGTGAGGGACTGAAGTTACTTAAAGATGGTAAGAAGATTAACTACCAAGGAGCCAGTGGCAACGTAGATGTTGATGCTAACGGCGATGTAGTCGGTGTTTACGATGTTTGGACAGTCGGAGACGATGGCAAAATCAAGGTAATTGACAAAGTTACCCCTAAGTAGAAAGTTAGGAGTTAAGAGTTATAAGTGAAACATTGCTAAACCAGATTTATTTTGAGAACTATAGTTTTAAAAGTAGTGGGAGCATCTTACTAACATGCGGGTAGTAGCGGGTAAGATGCTCGCATTACTCCAGGTTTCAAAATGGCCGAGGTCTAATTCCTAACCCTCCGGCAGGTCTTACCCTGACCTTGTCGAAGGGCTCAGGGCATCGCTCCTAACTCTTAACTCCTAACTCTTAAAGCCCAGTGAAGTTGTAACCAACTCCTAACAACAAGCCCACATCAGTTTTATCAAAAAATCCGGCATTCACAGCAGCCGTTGCAGTGAATTGAGGAGTTAGAGGCACATCAATGCCACCAGATACCAAAAAGGCAAATTGTGAATTATCACCAGTTTTGTAAGCTCCACCCACTCCGACGTAAGGTGCGATCGCTAACGGTTCGCTAAAAGCATCTGCTGACTTGAAGGAAAAATCGTAGGTGATTGGAACTAGAATTGTGGTGTTGTTTCCAAATACGGCTGAGGGTCGCACCGATATAGAATTTGTCAGTCCGATTTTGCTGACTACCGCGAAGTTACCATCACCCAAAGATGAGTCCCCACCACCACTCAAACCAATGTTAGCAGCGACGCCAATATAGCTGCTGCCCCCACGGGTAGTTCTACCTAAATCAATATCCGATTGCGCCACTCTAGGAGCAGATGGTTGAGAAGTAGTTTCAGAAGTAGTTTCAGAAGTAGGTTGTACAAACTCGGAGGTGAGCGTCGCAGATGAGGTTGCCACTGTGCCTGGAACGGGTTTGGATGTTACACTGGCATTTTCCTGTATCGCAGTGTTGGGGAACTGCTGTACTTTAGTTAAATTTGTGACTGTAAATGTTTGACTTGTTTCTGTAGAGAGATTTTGGCTTGCAGTGTCTAGTTCTGTACTAAACTCGTTGGGAGACGCTACGGTTGCGGAAGGGTCGGTTAATGGCTGACTGCTGACCTTGTCCACTGTCTGGGCACTTGCAGATAAGCCGCTACTCAGGACTGCAAGAGCAGCTATACTTGGCAACCAAAAAACACCTTTACAAAGAAAAATAGTATTCACATTCACTCCTAAAACAATATTGCCACGAAAAATAAAGGGTTTGTTGAGTTCATTCAACAAATTCGGGCAATACTCAAAATTTAACACCAAAAAATCGGTTTTTGCATCGTGATTTTGCTGGATTTATCTACTTAATATTTACCAGTAAAAAATTAAATACTATATCCTGAATATCCGAAATTTGACAGATGAGAAAAATTCTCTGGGCTTTAAGCAAAGAGTCTATTTGTTGAGGAGGTCATCAGGATTGCGAAAAATTTTCAGGACTTACGCATTGACAAGAAATACCAAGTATGTGTCAGGCGAAAAACCACATCTTTCGTAGGGGTTTAGCATACTAAACCCCTACAGCATCGTCTATTTATGGCGATGCTGTACTAGGAATTGCCCTTTGTAACACTAAAAGTTGATTGTGAAGTGATATTACGAAGCTTGCAAAAATATTTAGAAATTGTTTAGAAGGCAAACATGGTTCTAACGTAGAACCTATTAGGAGAGACTTGAGGCAAATGTGATGAACGAAAATGATATTCAAAAGTATCGGTTTGTCTGTACCCTGACTTTCGGTGATATCTACGGTCAAATAATTGTTTGGTTGATTACAATCACCCTAAGTTTGGCTTCAGCCTTGGCGCTAATGGGTGCCAAGCGACCCGTATACGCTTTAGCAACTGCGGGTCTCGTCGTTCTGCTATCGCTACCTTTCTTGTTGTTTGCCTTTGTCACTACCTTATTAAATCATATTGAAGTTATGCCTATAGGGCCTGGAACCAAAATGGAACCCATGCCAGGTAACGTGTCTCAGCAACAACCTGTACAAGCAACTAGCTAAAGAGTTAGGAGTTAGCAGCAGAGACGCGATTAATCGCGTCTGTACAGGAGTTAGGAGTTAGAAGTGAAGACCTAAGTCTTAATTTTTAACTTTTCACTCCTAATTTCAAAATTTGTAATCACATCCCTGTCTATAGGCAGGGAATTTTTTGTAGAGAGGCCACGGCAAGGATCGCAACGCACTGCCTCATTAATCACAATCACGTCTCTACAATAGAACAGCAGTGGTTTGCAGTTGGGGGCTAATTATGCTGGAACACGATGTGATTATTGTCGGGGGTGGATTGGCGGGATGTCGCGCTGCTGTAGAAATTGCCCGTATTGACCCTAGTTTAAATATTGCTGTGGTTGCTAAAACCCACCCAATTCGTTCCCACTCGGTTGCGGCTCAAGGTGGTATGGCTGCATCGCTGAAAAATGTTGATTCCGAAGATAGTTGGGAAGCACACGCTTTTGATACTGTCAAGGGTTCTGATTACTTGGCAGACCAAGACGCTGTGGCAATTCTCGCCCAAGAAGCGCCAGATGTGGTAATTGACTTGGAACACATCGGCGTTTTGTTCTCTCGCTTACCTGATGGGCGCATTGCCCAACGCGCTTTTGGCGGACATTCCCACAACCGCACTTGCTACGCGGCTGATAAGACTGGTCACGCGATTTTGCACGAATTAGTGAACAATTTGCGGCGTTATGGGGTGCAAGTTTATGAAGAATGGTACGTGATGCGTCTCATTTTAGAAGAAAATGAGGCCAAGGGTGTGGTAATGTTCCATCTTTTGGATGGACATATAGAGGTGGTGCGGGCTAAGGCGGTAATGTTTGCCACAGGGGGCTATGGTCGCGTTTATAATACCACCTCTAATGATTACGCCTCTTCTGGTGATGGTTTGGCAATGACTGCGATCGCAGGTTTGC
Organism: Nostoc sp.; assembly: GCF_054880495.1. Taxonomy (NCBI): domain Bacteria; kingdom Bacillati; phylum Cyanobacteriota; class Cyanophyceae; order Nostocales; family Nostocaceae; genus Nostoc; species Nostoc sp. Next base: position 10,697 of record NZ_JBTYKD010000100.1, on the reverse strand, counting down.
CCCTGGAAGATATGGAATTTGTCCAATTTCATCCGACTGGTTTATATCCGGTAGGAGTGCTGATTTCGGAAGCGGTACGGGGAGAAGGGGCGTATCTGATTAATAGTGAAGGCGATCGCTTTATGGCCAACTATGCACCTAGTCGCATGGAACTAGCTCCTCGTGATATTACCTCACGAGCGATCGCTTACGAAATTCGCGCCGGTCGTGGTATTCATCTCGATGGAAGTGCTGGTGGACCCTTTGTCTATCTCGATCTACGCCATCTGGGCAAAGAAAAAATTATGAGTCGCGTTCCCTTCTGTTGGGAAGAAGCACACCGCCTAGTAGGTGTTGACGCTGTAACTCAACCGATGCCAGTCCGTCCGACAATTCATTATTGTATGGGTGGTATCCCAGTGAATACTGATGGGCAAGTCCGCAGCAGTGGTGATGGTTTAGTTGATGCTTTCTTTGCTGCGGGTGAAACATCTTGTGTTTCCGTACATGGTGCAAATCGCTTGGGAAGTAATTCTCTACTAGAGTGTGTAGTTTATGGTAAGCGGACTGGGGCTACGATCGCAAAATTTGTGCAAAAACGGAAGTTGCCCTCTGTGGATGAGCAACGGTATGTAACAGAAGCCCAGCAACAAATCCAAGCTTTGCTAGAACAACCAGGACAGTACCGCATTAACCAAGTCCGTGAAGCCTTCCAGGATTGTATGACCGAGTACTGTGGCGTTTTCCGCACTGAGGCATTAATGAGTGAAGGGTTACACAAATTAGAACAAATACAACAACAATATCCTCAAATTTATTTAGATGACAAAGGTAGTTGTTGGAATACGGAACTTGTGGAGGCTTTGGAATTGCGAAGTTTGATGGTAGTGGGGCAGACTATTTTGGCATCAGCCCTGAATCGCCAGGAAAGTCGTGGCGCTCATTTCCGCGAAGATTATTCCCAGCGAGATGATCGCAACTTCCTCAAACACACAATGGCTTACTATTCACCAGCCGGAATTGATATTCAATATCGACCAGTGGCAATTACTATGTTTGAGCCAAAAGAGCGGAAGTATTAGTTATTGTGTCTTGGGGATTAAAAAATGCTTTTCTTAATCCCTAAGATACAAAGATACAAGGAAAATATAAGTTTTGGTATAGATCCATCGGGTAGTTTTGTGCCTCATATACTTCAATTAACTTCACCAGCAACTTGTGTAAAACTCGCTCCTCCTGAGTGCGATACTTCGCAAAGGTTAGACGCTCTGCCACTACCAGCAAACTTCGTACTCCTCTTCCGTCTCAATTACCTTGGGAGCAAGTTCAGCTAGCAGATTGCTATAAGAACTTTCGTCAAAAGTAAAAGTCATTGTTCCATTTGCCTTTATCGTTCCGCCTTCTTCACAGTTGCATACCAGTTGTCGATCTGCTTCTTGACATCGGGATATTGAGCGGTATCAGTGTGAAGGTTGCGAATTGCAATTAGATGCATTTGTTTCTAGCTTTTTTGTCATATATTCTTAATGAAAAATCAATTGTATTTAAATTCTCTCAAAATGAGAGTAAGCAGTCAAGAGTAGTTATTACTTGGAGTACAGGTTAGTTCAGCCTAATACAACATCGAAAAAGCTGGTGACAATAGTGGCTCACTGGTGTGAGATCCTAGAGATAGTCAATAAAAGCTGAAGAGAATGGAACAACATCAGAAGCCAACGGTTGTAATTACGGGTACATCGTCGGGGGTGGGTTTGTATGCTGCGAAAGCGCTTGCTGAAAGGGGATGGTATGTAGTGCTGGCCTGTCGGGATTTAGCGAAAGCACAAAAAGCTGCCCAAGCTGTGGAAATACCCTACAACAGTTATACCAGCATACATATCGACCTTGGCTCCTTGGAAAGTGTTCGACAGTTTGTGAAGAACTTCCGAGCAGCTGGAAAGTCCCTAGATGCTTTAGTGTGCAACGCCGCAATTTATATGCCCTTATTAAAAGAGCCGTTGCGAAGCCCAGAAGGTTACGAGTTAAGCGTTGCCACAAATCACCTCGGACATTTCCTATTGTGCAACCTGATGTTAGACGATCTCAAGAAATCATCATCTTCAGAGCCAAGGCTGGTAATTTTAGGAACTGTCACTCATAATCCAGACGAGCTGGGTGGGAAAATCCCACCGCGTCCTGACTTGGGCGATTTGCAGGGCTTCGCAGAAGGGTTTAAAGACCCAATTTCGATGATTGATGGCAAAAAATTTGAACCAGTCAAAGCTTACAAAGACAGTAAGGTTTGCAACGTGCTGACTATGAGGGAACTGCATCAGCGCTATCACGAGTCAACCGGTATCATCTTCAATTCTCTCTATCCCGGATGTGTTGCAGAAACGCCGCTATTCCGAAACCACTATCCTTTGTTTCAGAAAATCTTCCCATTATTCCAGAAGTACATCACTGGGGGATATGTGTCTCAGGAGTTGGCGGGAGAACGGGTTGCTGCCGTGGTTGCCGATCCTGAGTACAATCAATCTGGTGCCTATTGGAGTTGGGGAAATCGCCAGAAGAAAGATGGCAAATCCTTTGTACAAAAAGTCTCTCCTCAAGCCCGTGATGACGAAAAAGCCGAGCGTATGTGGGAACTCAGCGCCAAGTTGGTTGGAATTGCGTGATGATACAGGAGGTGGCGTTACCCTTGTGCATGATTCATCAAGCCAATTTTTTGAATGAGTTGGGATTATGTGCAGGTAAGCAATGATTGAGGTGATTATTAAGTCACCTCTGACTTTATTGATAGCTTTATTTATGATATAAAAATCAAATTATACTTTTTCGGAATCTGATGCAGCAAAAACTTAATTTATAGGTAAGTAAAAGGAGAAAAAATTGCATGATAAATTCTGATTTGGAAATCATCAATAGCATAGTCGAATATATGCAGAACTTTCTGGAAAAGCCACATCGTGTTTTTGGCAATATGCCCGTTTGCCCTTTTGTGCAAAAAGCACGTCTCCAAAATAATATCCTTTACCAAGTTTATCGGTTTTCATCTCATTATGACCTTAATTTAAATTCACATCTGTTCAAGTTAATAGATGATTTCAGATCGTCCTTAAGCTACGAAGTTATGTTGATTATTCACCCAGATAAACAGGCAATGACACTGGATGAGAGTAAGCAATTTGCAGAAAGTTTAAATAAAATTATTTCTCCTACAGGTTTGATTGCTTTTGCTGGAAATTCCGATGATAAGTTTAATATTCAGGGAGTTTATACAAGACAAGCGCCTTACATACACCTGACTATCCAAACTGACAAAAGTCTTAAAATAGCTTCAGAACTATTGCTTAAAACCCATTATTATCAAAATTGGTCGCCAGAAAATCTAAAATATGTTGGTTTTTCTAGAAAGTAGGTAATATCGCATTCTTCCAGAGTCAGTAGGGTGCATTACACTGAGTTAACCCACCGATCTTAATTGTAAAGATATGGGAAATATAGTACTAGTATTTGATTTTTGAAATGGAGGTAATGGACTGTCTAGGCTAAAATAGTGCATTAGACGTAGGTTGGGTGGAGCGGAGCGCAACCCAACTGATTATCAGGATGTTGGGTTACGGAAAGCCTCCACCCAACCTACAATTTTTTTGCAACATTTTAGCCTAGACAGTCTAAGCTAATCGTCATTCATTTTTCCCCAATAATTCCTTTGTAGTAAGGGCTTCAGCCCTAATTTTATGCAACTTAAATACTCATTAGCTTACTACAAGACTACCGAGATTTTTTCAGAAATCAAATATGATTCCTATATTATCTAAACATTCCTTATGGAAACTGCCATGTCTTCTCTAAGGACCCATTCCCAAATGCTATATGAAGCTGATTACTTGCTTGCAATGGATAGAAATATCAAAGAAGCTCTAGATGATTCACCTAGTCTTAAATCCTATCTTGAGATCGTTTTTGGCCAGTGTTATGCACAAGCGGTTAAGCAAGCAAAAGCTGAAACTGGTTTGTCAATGGAATCCTTTCCTGTGGTGTGTCCATACCAGCTACCAGAAGTCACAAATGATGAGTTTTTACCTGAGTAAGCACTGAATCGGGCTGTATGTGCCGCTTCACTCTCTCTACAGTCGCATATCTCCATTCCCTACTATTGACTTATACCTAAAGAAAGATATATAATAAAATTTCCATAGAAGGGGAGTAGCTGCTGGCTAAAAAAATAAAAAGCCAGTACATCTGAATCAACATACTGGCGATGAGCCTGGTTCAGATGGCAAATAATCAATATTTGAAAGCGAGACCTTCACTAAGTTCACACCGAAAAGTGTCAACTTGGTGAGGTCTTTTGGCTCTCATCAAGCTTCACATCGGTAAACGATTCTTCAGGAGCTTGAGAAAGTGTTAACAGCTTTTACCGCAGCTTTATTACTAATTACAGTTTCAGAACTAGGCGATAAAACATTTTTTATTGCTGTGATTTTGGCAATGCACCACCCGCGGCGGCTGGTATTTATAGGTGTGACAGGCGCTTTAGCGGCGATGTCAATCCTTTCGGTGCTATTCGGACAAGCGGTATCTTTGTTGCCAAAAGTTTATATTCATTACGCCGAAATAGCTTTATTTATTGCCTTTGGTATCAAGCTGTTATATGACGCTAGTAAGATGTCGGCTGCTGCTTGTGATACAGAAGTTGTCGAAGAAGCTGAAGCTGCGGTGAAAAAAGCAGATTTGCAGGTATCAAAGCAAAAGACTTCGTTGGCAATTGTAATAGAAGCCTTTGTGTTGACATTTATGGCAGAGTGGGGCGATCGCACGCAAATTGCCACCATTGCCCTAGCGGCAAGTAATAATCCAATTGGAGTGACAATAGGTGCAATTTTAGGACATGCCATTTGTGCTGCGATCGCAGTTATCGGTGGCAAAATGATTGCCGGACGCATTTCTGAGCGTCAAATCACCCTGATTGGCGGATGCCTGTTTTTGGTCTTTGGTGTAGTTGCTGCCATTGAAGGAGCGTGAGCGGAAAAAGCAGAGAGCAGGGAGAAGAAATAATAACCAATGCCCCATGCCCAATGCCCAATACTTCTCTACGAGAGGCTGCGCCAACGACTTCTCTACGAGATCCTTATCTACGAGACGCTACGCGTAGCTTGCAACTCCTACGGAGTACGGCAAGCTCAGGGCATCGCGCTACGCGAACGCTCAGTACAAGTGCCCAATGCCCATTACTTAGGAGTACTTTCCACTGAAGGCGCGGGAGATGCAGCAGGATTAGGAATGGGGGAAGCCGTTGCTGCTTTGTTAATTTCGTCTTTGTACTGAGCAGGTGCTAAAGCTGCGGCACTATCAAATAAAGGTTTTGCATCTGCGTTTTTGCCCTGTTGTTTCAGGAGCATCGCTTTTGCCACAACTGGGCGAAAATCCTTGGGATCTTTCTTAATTGCTTGGTCATATACAGAGCTAGCTTGAGCGTAGCGTTTCTGGGAAGCGTGAACAGAACCTAACAGCACTTGCACGGCGACTATATCTACACTTCCAGGCTGAATTTTATTTATTTGGGCTGCGTTAGAGAGAGTTTCTTGCAACAAACCAATGGCTGCTTCAGGGCGTTGCTGATTTATCAACAGAGACACCATTCCTTGCAAAGCCTTCAAATCGCCCGGTTTAGTGGACAAAATCGAGCGATAAGCTTGAGCAGCTCCTTCGCGATCGCCAATTTGCTGTTTAGCTTGAGCCAGTAGCACTGAATATTCTGACTGTTCGGGATTCAGCTTGGCTAGCTTTTCTAGGGGTTCAATGACGACTTGGATATCAGCTGGTTTAATCTCACTTTTTTCTTTTTGACTGAGTAATTGTAGCCGCGCCTGTAATAGACCCTTAAGCGCAGTCTGATTTTCTGGTTCCCTTTGCAAAACTAGCTCATAACCCCGTACTTCGTCTTCCAATTTTGATTTTTGGTCAGATCCGGGCAAACTGCCTCTGGTGCTAGCGATATTCTGGTTTGAGGATGGCGTATTATTAAATGCTCCAATTATGGGAATCACCGAAACACCCACAAAAGCAAGAATTGCCAGCGCCAAGACGACTTGAACTATCCAGCGATTGCGTGTTTGAGTCACAGTTTTGTCTTTCTCCTAAACTCTAATGACATTATCATTTACACAAATCGTAAAGTTAAAAATTTCCAAAACTTTGCGGAATACCGCCAATTGCCTGTGAATTTTATAACAATTAACTATCCACACTGCTAAAGTAAGTGATGACTTTAGGAGGAGCCGTCAGAACTGTAGCTATGATATGCTTCCGAAATTAGTGTTTATACACTAAATTACACATTTAGTGTATAAACACTAAATTTAGCGCCTTTAGGATTGTGTAGAGTACCCTGATGTGACTTTGTTAAAAGCCAATATACTTTCATCAGTCGCACAAATGCTCTTTCCAGCTGCCTTTGTAAAATCCCACAATGGGATGTGTCTCCGCCGCAAGGAGTTTTTATGAATTCCGACCTGATGCCGTTGCCTGAATCCTCCAATTCTTCTGCCTCTAACCAAGGCCCAACTAACGTAGAGGCAGCCGCTAATGTTCACATAGCTGCCCAGTCCTCTAAAGAAGTTGAAAATTCGCCTGTCAACCCCATTGAGACTGACTCAAATGGGAACTTGGTCAATCGACAGCAACCGATTCCGCCTCCCAGTGAGCCGATGCAATATCGAGCGATCGGGTTAGTCCGGGGTCGCTATCATGCTAGCAGCGAACAATTTACTCAAGGTACACTGCTAACCGCAGATGGTGTAGAACTCAATGCCGTCCTCCTAGGCCGGATTATGAGCTTAGTCAAAAATCACTTAGACTTAGAAAAAGAACACTTGTGGGTAGTATATCCACGGACTAGACAAGAAAATGATACCTTACACATCCAAATCGTCGGAGTTTGGGAGCCAGAAAATCTGGCTAAAAACTCAACAGATGAAGACGAGTCAGATTTGGAGTTGCAAGAGTTACAAACACCCGATGATGGCTTATCGGAAAACTCTGAATTAAGTACAACTGCGGTGATACCTTCATCAGAAGTTGCAGATGGTGGTTTTTCTGTTCGTGGTGAAGTAGTATACCAGTCTTTTGATGCTAAGAGCTTGGTAGTCAAAATTAGGCAGGCTCCACGCAAATCAACTGATAAACCCAAGTATTTTAAGTTGAAATTGAGGGGTGTGCTGACCACCAAAGCAGTAGGAAAGTTCTGGGACTTCCAAGCTAAGCGGGAAGCTGACGTTTTGGTAGTAGAAAAAGCTGAGGCGATCGCTGACTTGCCCAAAAAACGCAAACCACCATTCAAAGGTGCCCCTCGTGCTGGCGGTGGTGGTGCTGGTGGAAGAAAACCATTCCCCCCCAGACGTACTGGCGAAACCCCGCGTCCGATCAAGAAAACAGGCGCAGGTGGCGACCCCTCTGTGGTGTCAAAACCTATACCAAAAACGCCCGCTCCTAAGCCCATCAAGCGACCGAAACCGACTCAAGAGTAGGGTATTGGGCATTAGGCATTGGGCATTGGGCATGGGGCATGGGGCATGGGGCATGGAGCATTGGTTATTAATTCTTCTCCCCACTCCCCTACTTCCTACAGACGCGATTAATCGCGTCTCTACCCACTCCCAACTCTTAAAAATCCGTCCGACGATCTTGGGGTAGAAAAGCTCGCTCCATTGGAATTGGGGCAACTGGTTCTGTGAGGGTAAATGTACCTGCTTCGATCCACTTTTTCAACTCTAGGGCGACTTGCCTAGAAAAAAACAAACTCGCTAAGGGGGCAACGCGTACTGCTTTGCCCTCAATGGTGATCCGCCCAGATTTGAGTTGGGCGTAACTCACCAAACCAAAGGTAGGACGGACGCGCCTGGGAATGGAAAAATCCACTATTGGGGCTACTAAGTCTTGATCTTGCACGGCACAGTGTTCAATTACTTGTTCATTTAATACAGGGAGTGGTACACCAACGCCTAACATCAATGAGGGTCCATAACTTTTGAAGTAACACCCTCGTACCCAATGAGCATCCATTTGCTTGGCATCACCAATTAAAGCTAAAGTGGCGGAAGGTCCAATCGGTGTACGATTAGCTAAACGCTTTTGTAAGGGGAAGTGCTGAGTGCCTTCCCAGGCGACATAGCCAACACCGCCGCCTAAGAAAATTCGAGTACCTATACCAACGAGTTGCAAATCGGGATCGTTGAGTAAGGGGGAAATCGCACCTGGGTTAGAGTAAACGGCATTCCCCAGACGCGGTTGTAAAGGGCCCAAATAGGTGAAGAGGGGGCGATCGCCAGCATTTACACCAACAATAAAATTTTGATAAAGATTACGCGGATTGAATAAATAAAACTGATTAATCGTTTCACTGGTGACAGTAGTTTCAAAAGCTGCTCTGGGGTAACAATCTGTTACTTGTCCTTGCGCTTTTACGTGTATAGGTTTACCAGCGATCAAATCTTCGATTACATGACCACCGCCACGTTCTCGGACTTCTTCCCCGTCCATCGTCTCTACAGCAGAACTGGCACCCAAATATAAATCTACTGCCCCAAAACCAGAGTATGCTGGCACGCCATCTAACCAGCAACGGCGAATTTTTATCGGCGGGTCAGTGTGTCCCAGATTGATAATTGCACCACTTGATTCCATCGGCTCAAAAGTGCCAGTGGTAATTACATCAACTTCTTTAGCAGCTTTAGTAACACCGATTTCTACAACTCGTGCTTTTAATTCTTCAGTTGTCAACACTACCGCACGTTGGCGGCTGATTTTCTCGTTAATTTCTGCAATTGTTCGCATCTTATCAGTGCTTGCGCTTCCTGCTGTCTTCCTCTTTGAAGGATATCTTGATAAATCACAGACTGCTTTGAAAATAGGAAATACGGAGTAGGAAAAGAAATTTTTATTGCTCCTTGTGAGCGCAGATCGTGAAGTCTCTTGTATAATTTACTCTCGAAATAGTTAACAATTTAGTAGTACTTAGTACTATTGCCCAGTAGATTTGGCACGATTTTTGCATAAGAGTATTGTTACAGAATTTTAGACTTTAAATTTTGAATTGTTGGCGGAGCCTCTCGTAGAGAAGATTCAAAATTTAAAAGCGTATTGTTCCATAGCTGACCAAACATCACTAAAGACTTATGCAAAAACAGCGAAGACCGAGTAAGAAGAGTTTGCGATCGCTTGATTACTTGAATGTGTTTCTCGCAGATGTGCGCGATGGTATTGGCCCATATCTGAGCATTTACTTGAAAGCTTCAGAAAATTGGAACCCTGTTCAGATTGGAATGGCGATGTCAGTTTCAACAATTGCCACAGTTATTGTCCAAACACCAGCTGGTGCATTGGTTGACAAGTTATGTACCTGAAACAAAAACAGCAGTTAATACAAAGGCATCACCTTAAAATATCTAGCGAAATCATGATTGTTTTCAGATACATCATCATTGGGCTGACTTATATAGGTTTGGGTTTAGGATATCTACCTGGTTTGCGGATGAACCGAGCCAGTATTGCTTTAGTTGGTGCATCTTTGCTGATGGCATTCGGGGTATTAGACCTCAAAGAAGCATGGCAAGCTATAGACTATAAAACGCTGATTTTCCTGTTTGGCATGATGGTAATCAGCACAAACTTAGCTTACGCTGGTTTTTTCCAACTAACTCTTGATACAGTTACACACTTTACCCACAGCCCTTTGGGTTTGCTGATTGTTTTAACTTTTGGTAGTGGAATTCTCTCCGCTTTTTTTCTGAATGATACCATCGCTCTAATTCTGACTCCTTTGGTTCTCGGCTTAACGCAAACTTTGAAACTCAATCCTATTCCTTACTTACTTGCCTTGGCGGGAGCAACTAATCTGGGTTCAGTGGCTACCTTAAGTGGTAATCCGCAAAATATTTTGATTGGTTCCTTCTCTGGTATCAGCTATCTCGATTTTGCTAAAGCTTTGACTCCCATCGCATTAGTAAGTTTGTTGATTCAAATTGGGTTATTGTGGTGGTTTTATCCTGATGTCCGTTCTACTAAATCTTGTCCGAGTGTAACCCCCGTGCGTTACCGCATATTTAAACCGTTACTTACTAAAAGCCTATTGATAACCGCAGGACTATTAATTGCATTCTTAATTGGAATGCCCCCAGCCCAAGCAACACTTGTAGCTGCTAGTTTACTGTTTATTACTAGAAGAATCAAACCAGAACGAGTTTTAAATAAAGTAGATTGGGATTTACTGCTGATGTTTTCTGGACTGTTTATTGTGACTGCTGGAGTGGAAAAATTAGGAATATTAAATTTATTTGGCGGTTTAGTTCATAGTCCCCTGAGCATATTAGGAGTTACTGCTCTGCTTTCAAATTTAGTTTCTAATGTTCCAGCAGTATTGTTATTACAACATTTACTTCCCCATCCAGATACAAAAACCTGGTTACTATTAGCAGCAGGTTCTACTTTGGCAGGTAATCTAACTTTGTTAGGTTCAGTTGCTAATTTAATTGTTGCTGAGGCTGTTGCAAAATTTGGTTATCACTTGTCATTCTGGGAACATCTACGTTTTGGTCTACCGCTAACTGTCCTGACTCTAATCCTCGCTTATTATTGGATTTAGTCATTGGTCATTGGTCATTGGTCATTGGTCATTGGTCATTGGTCATTGGTCATTGGTCATTGGTCATTGGTCATTGGTCATTGGTCATTGG
>NZ_JBTYKD010000099.1:0-24255 GCF_054880495.1 Nostoc sp. | reverse complement strand
GGGCACTTGTACTGACTTGTACTGAGCGGCGTCGTTGGCGCAGCCTAAGAAGAGAAGTAGCGTTCGCGTAGCGTCTCGTAGAGAAGTCGTTGGCGCAGCCTAAGAAGAGAAGTATTGGGCATTGGTTATTAATTTTTCTCCCTCATCTCCCTCACTCCCTCACTCCCTCACGCCACCAACCCAGAACGCAGCGCCCTCACAGCAGCTTGAGTACGGTCATCGGCACACAGTTTATTTAGAATATTGCGAACATGAGTCTTCACAGTACCAACTGTAATGTAGAGTTTCTCGGCAATTTGCCCATTGCTACACCCAGCTACAATTAACTCTAGGATTTCCAATTCCCGTTGAGTGAGGGGGTATGTTTCCAAAACTTGCTCGTATTCTGTCGCCAGCGCCTCAATTTTTACAGTCTTCGGCTTGTCAGAACTTTGACTTTCTCCAGGAATACCTTGGCGCATCTTCCGCAATACCACGTTGGCAATTGCCGGATCAATCCAAGAGTTACCGGCGTGAGTTGCTTGGATCGCCTCCGTTAATTTACTGATACTTGTTTCTTTCATGTAATAAGAATCAGCACCCGCCGCGAAGGCTGCAAGTACAGCATCCTCTGTGTGATCCATTGTCAGGATCAGAATCTTTGTAGTCGATTGCCCAGTTTCAACTTGGTAGCGTTTGAATTTACGGGTCAGTTCGATACCATCCATGTCAGGCAAGCCGATATCTACAACAGCTACATCTGGCTTTGCCGTTTCTAAAAGTTTTAATCCTTGGGTAGCATTTGAGGCTTCGCCAATTACTTTCAATGCGCTGTGAGACTGTAATGCCGCTCGTAGCCCCATTCGCGTTAAGTCATGATCTTCAATTAAAATAATGCTAATTTCATTCATCGCTACACTCACTTTTACGCTGTTTGCGTCTTTCAATGTATTACCTTCTGTAAGTGCTATCTATTATTTTCCCATACTAAAGATAGATGATGTTTAAAAAACTCTGCATCCACCGAGAGAAATAATAAATACCCGATTTTTATACTTCGATAGAGGATAAATCTAGCTGAAGATATATGGATACTTGCACAAAAAGTATGAAATATTGAAACGAATGCCAAATTGTTCCCCCTTGCTTAGAATTCAGCTTTGAGTTGGGATGTTCCATTAGTTAATTCTTGTATAAAACTTACAAAAATGGACAAATTACAAAAAGTCAAAGTTGTTTTACCAGAAAGTGAACAATGGTTTCAAGGGATTTTTAATCAAACCTTTGGATTCATCAGATTGATGAAGCCAATAGAAATCTTCATGGAAGAGAATCAGACGGCCTTAAAATTTGCTGGAATCGGCAGCAGCAAAGTAATTCGTTGTCCTTTGTGGGAAGCTTGTTGGTCTGACCTTTCCCCGAACGTGGAGACTTTTCTCCTTTTAGCGGAGAGTCTGGGAATTTTCGCTCAACCCTTGTAGGGAAGATTGCTCAAATGCCAGAAGGTTGGAAGCAGTTGGTATTATTCCTAAAATTCACAATAAGGATCATCATAGAAATACTAACACAGGTCTGGCGATCGTTAAGAAAATTGTCAACATTTCAGGAGGTAAGATTACTTCAGATTCACAAATAGGTATAGGCAATACTTTGTTATTTGCTTGGTCTAACCAATCTGATGGGTAAAACTGCTCAATATGGTACACGATAATGGTATGTAACTCTCACCAATGACTGACGACGGTCGCTTGCTAACTCATTTAGAATTGATTTTAAGCTTAGTAAAGTATTTTATTTTACTTTATATCAGCTTTGTTTGCTGTCTTCAGATAAATAGTTTTCGGTTTGTTAATTGCTAATTTTTTGAAAGCCATTGGTCATTTGCTAAAGGTTGAATTTCAATAGTCTGGTAAATTAACCAGATTGAGGATACAACAGACTGAATTTGCCTTTAACCTTCCCTAACTTTATGGAAATGATGGCGACGCTCAACAAGTATTGGATATTGTGCAAAATGCCTTAGTCAATCAAGTTACAGATTTTAGATGTCCGAAAATATTATATTATTTAATTAGATAATCTCAAAAGAGAAATGTTATACATCAACCTATGTTTGGTGGCGAAAATAAAAACTGATGCAAGAGACGCTGAAAATTTTAGTTGTAGGAGATGACGAAGTAGACCGGATGGCAGTCCGTTGTGCCCTGACTAAAGCAGGTGTTCAAATGGAACTGTCTGAAGTAGGCGATGGGAATGATGCGTTTTCTGCCTTAAGCGCTAGTGCCTATGATTGTGTTTTCCTCAACTATCGCTTAGTAGATGAGGATGGATTAACCTTGATTCAACAACTACGTTTTTCAGAAATTAAAGTTCCTTTAGTAGTTATAACTGGTCAAGGAGATGAACAAATTGCTGTCCAATTAATCAAAGCTGGTGCTACAGACTATCTCTCTAAGTCTAGGATATCCCCAGAAACATTATCCCAGGTTTTGCGGAGTGCCATCCGGGTTTATCGGGCTGAAATGCAGGCAGCTTTGGCAAATCAGCAGCTCAGAGAAAGTCATGAACAACTAATTCGTAAGAACCAAGAATTGGAGAGACAACAGCAAGAGATTCAAATGCAAAACTCCAAGCTATTGGAGGCATCACAGCTAAAATCAGATTTTTTGGCAAGTATAACTCATGAACTCAGAACGCCGATGAATGCGATTATTGGTTTTTCGCAAATACTGCTGCGTCCTAAGTTAGGTCAACTAACGCACCAACAAGCAGACATGCTTGAGCGCATTTTGAATAATGGGAAGCATTTGCTAATGCTACTCAATGAAGTTCTCGATTTTTCCAGGCTGCAAGCAGGGCGATTAAACTTCAAGGCGGAGATATTTGATGTATCAAAGGTAATAAATCTCGCTATAGGTGAAATGCGTTCCCTAGCTGATGCCAAAAATCTCTCATTGTTAATGCAAAGCGATTTACAAAATACTTTGATATTTAATGATCCCGCTCGTGTCAAACAGATTTTCATTAACCTGCTCTCCAACGCCATTAAGTTCACCGAGTCTGGTGAAATTTGGGTTGAGGTTAAGGAACTACCTGAAAATCGAGTGGCAATTATTGTTCAGGATACAGGTATTGGCATAGCATCGAGAGATTTTAAATGTATTTTTGAAGCATTTCGGCAAGTCGATCAAAGTATCACTCGCAAATATCCAGGTACAGGTCTGGGTTTGGCAATTATAGATTCGCTGGTACGAATGATGGGCGGCAAAATATTTCTTGAGAGTAAATTGGGGTTCGGTTCAATGTTTAAAATTGAATTGCCACGTCAAATCACATCATCGACTGGAGCAGCCCAGATTCCAGGTTTAGAGTTAGATGGGGAGGAGGTTTTTTGCTCTGTTAAGAAATTCGCATCAGTCATCTTCCCAAGCCAGTAAAGCATCAATAGGATATCCTAAATTTAAACTATAAATTAGTTCCAAAAAAAAACTGATAAAAGTTGATAAATCATGTCTGTAGTTGAAGATAATAAAATTTTTCGTATCCTGGCAGTTGACGATATTCAAGATAATCTCATTTTGGTTGAAGCAATTTTAGAAAGTGAGGGGTATAAAATTGATTTGGCTTCAGATGGAATAAAGGCTTTGCAGAAAATTGAACAATCTCCACCGGATCTGATTCTGTTAGATGTGATGATGCCAGGAATAGATGGTTATGAAGTCACCCGGCGGATTCGGAAGAACCCTGCAATCTCTTATATTCCAATTCTGCTGATTACTGCCTTTCATGAATCCAGCGTTGTCGAAGGTTTGGATGCTGGGGCTGACGATTTTATTCGTAAACCATTTGATACTGATGAACTACTGGCAAGAGTGCGATCGCTGTTGCGTCTCAAGCACAGTCTAGACGAACAACAAAAAATGGCCCGCCAACGCGAAGACTTTGTTTCTCGTCTGACTCATGATTTGCGAACTCCCTTAGTAGCCTCTGATCGCATGTTAAATTTGTTTGAGATGGAAACATTCTGCAAAATTTCGCCCGAAATGAAACAGGCGATCGCAGTCATGATTCGCAGTAACCAAAATTTGATGGACATGGTAAACACCCTCCTAGAAGTCTATCGCTTCGAGGCAGGTAAAAAAACGTTGAATTGGGAAGTATGTGATTTACGTGAGATATCTGAAGAAGTAGTCAGCGAACTGAGTCCTCTAACTAATGAAAAAGGGTTGACTCTAGAAATAGATACCAGTGAATTAGAACCACTAAGTAAAAATGCTGGGATTATTATGGGCGATCGCTTGGAACTACGGCGAGTGCTAAACAACTTGATCGCAAATGCCATCAAATTTACAGATACAGGTGGTATAACAGTCCGCATTTTGGAAACATCATCTCATCCAGGAAATCCAGATTCGGTAACAATTGAGATCCAAGATACAGGATATGGGATTGCGCCAGAAGATCAGGCAACAATTTTCGAGCGATTTCGCCAAGGCAGAAATAAACGCTCAGGTAGTGGCTTAGGACTACATCTATCCCACCGGATTGTAGAAGGGCACGCCGGAACTATCCAGGTTGCTTCTGAAGTAGGTAAAGGTAGTCTATTCACTGTGCAACTACCTAAAAACACTTAAGTTGTTCTCCTTCACCACAGATTTTTCTGCTGGACTGCTATGCTCACAAAGCTCAAAAGTGGAGTGATATCCAATGTTCTCCCAAGTAGGCGGCAAATTATAGCCTTACCCTTAGCCCGCCAGCGCTTGCAAAAGCAGATGAGCGATTCAATATCAGAATTGATTTAGGAAATAGGGGTAAAGTTGGAATTTAAAGAATTATTGATAGTTGCTTGTGCAAGTTTAATTCCAGCAATTTCAAGCCTTGCATAACGATTTGCTTTGCTCCAATCATGATTAAATACATCTTGATTCCATTCTGGCGGCATAGCTATTTTGAGTCCATAACCTCCACTACGAATGCTTAAATCAAGAAGTGGTTTTTCATTTTTAGTAATGAAAACTATTTCAACTAAGTTGCTTAACATATTGGCAATCTTTTCATCACTAGCACCCTCTGACAACATTTTGAAAGCTATGCGCTGCACAAGCGATATCGGCACTATATGTTCACCGTGAGTAGCTCCTTTATTTTCCCGAAGATATGTATTATCAGGTTGTCCTTGTACAATAGACCAAGCCGCTTCAGAAAATTTACAAAAAGTTTTAGCTTCACGTAAATAACAAACAAAATGAACTTTATCTTCTATTTCAGTAAAATAAGCGAGTTCACTTACAAGGTTTTTACAACGATATTCCCACCCATTACAGAACTGTCCTTTTGAGTTTAGTGCAGAAACTTCATAGAGACTACGTAAAATTTTGGCTGTAGCTAGTGTAAATTTACTGTTTGACATGATTGAGCAAAAAGATAAACCCTATAGTTAAAATGCCCAACTCAACCAGTTAAATTAATCCTTCAATTTTGAGCTACAAAATTTATGTGGCGATTACCTATCCCCATCATTGAGAATTGAACGCGCTTTTATTAAGAACGCCGGAATTTGCGATCACCCGTGGTCTGGTTGGATTCCTGCTTATAAATGGAAATATCCTCAACATTATTAAATAACTCATTACGAATGCGTTCACGAGTTTCCATTAATAACTTACCCAACATATTTTTTCCGCTACCGTCACCGCCATCTCCCCAATAATTATCGTTACTTGTATGTTCAACAATTTCTGCATTTCCTGTCGCCAGTAACTTTTCTTTCAAATCAGGATGTTGAGTAAACTTGGCTCCTAACGCTTCACGCATGACATCATCTTTAACTACTTCCCAGTCAGCACGTAAAGGTCTAGTGCGATCTCGCCCTATCTGTGCAGCTTCTCGTGGTGTCTGAGCTTGACGAATTTCTTCTTCATGAGGAGTATCAACAAACTTCTGCGCTTGGAAATAGTGTTCTGAGGTAGGCCAGATTTTTCCCTTAAGATAAATTGCATAGGGAGCAAAGTTTGAAAAAAAGCCATAAGGCTTGTTTAGGTGATAAAACCTGATAGGTTCACTCAAAGACATAAAACTTGTTAATTCTTCTACTGTATTGATGTGAAATTCTGCAAGCTCCCTAAATGGTGAATAACCATTCCACATCTGATGAAATGGATAATGTACATCAAATGGATCAATAGTGCTTAAATCTTGAGCTACAAGAAAACAGTAGGGGCGTAGTGGATTACCTATCTGCGATGCAATACTTTCTCCCTTTTCTGCATGGGTTTTAGATTTCTTGATTACTTCAGGTGTGAGGAAAGGGAAGATTGCTTTTTCAGCCTCCTCATAAGTTGCTTCTACCCAAAATGAATCAATAAATTCAGTCTTGTTACGATAATCCCGTTGTGGCCAGTAAACTCGAATAATCATATTATCTTCCTGAGCTATTCAAATTTTTGTCAAAACAGGATTCCGTCTTGACAACATAATCAAAGTAATCTGTGCTTAGTATGCCCAAAAGAAGCGTTGTAGTCATCGAATTAGCCAAAACAAAACCTCAAAGAGTCCTTACTAATTAGTCCCTCTCCTTAGTAAGGAGAGGGACAGGTGAAAGCGTAGCAGAACCAGGGTGAGGTTTCTTTGGGCTATTCGATAAACCATAAATTGCATCAAGAGAGACTTGTGTATACACCGTAGGGTCAATACTAGGGTCCATAACACACACTTGCATCCGATGATAAGTGTTTTGTAGTACGTTGTATTTTTAATAGGCAACGGTTACTCAGGCAAACCAAACTTGTAAAGAAATTTGAAGTTTAGCTAAAAACTTTTAAAAATCTCTAGACTCTCCAGCCGGCTAGAGAGTCTAGGATGAATTCAAGGCGACTCTCAACCAGAAATTTCTTGAGTCATCCAGTTTGGTTTGGCTAGCTTTTCCACTTTATCCCGTAAATCTATGACCCTCCAACTCACAGTTCCCAACATGGCTTGTTCTGCTTGTGCAAGCACCATCACCAAAGCACTTCAGGCAGTCGATGCCAATGCTAGCATTCAGGCTGATCCAACAACCAAGCTTGTCAGTGTAGAAACTCAAGCATCAGAAACAGCAATTAAGGAAGCGTTAGCTGCTGCTGGCTATCCAGTTGCTTAACCTTTAATGATCCTGCCACACCAATTACAGGGATTCATCTAGTTATGGATACTCTCACACTCAAACTTCGAGGCATGAGTTGTGCCGCTTGCGCCACTAACATCGAAAAGGCGATTCGCTCTGTTCGCGGGGTAATTGACTGCAACGTTAACTTTGGAGTAGAACAAGCTACCGTCAAGTACGATCGCTCTCTAGCCAATTTAGAGAAAATCCAAACTGCGATCGCATCTGCGGGATACTCTTCTGACTCACTCCGAAAAGAAATACTCTCCGAAGAAGATGATGCAGAGATTGCGAGTAGGCAAGCATTACAACGCAAACTCTCTCTCAAGGTAGTGGTGGGAGGTGTAATTAGCATTTTCCTATTTTTGGGATCGTTGCCCATGATGACTGGGCTAAATTTACCCTTGATTCCAAGTTTCCTGCAAAATCCTTGGGTACAGTTAGTGCTGACAACTCCCGTTGTATTTTGGTGTGGTGGATCTTTTTACCGGAATGGCTGGAAATCCCTCAAGCGCCATACGGCGACAATGGACACGCTGATTGCTTTGGGCACAAGTGCAGCGTATCTATATTCTTTGTTTGTCACGGTTTTCCCGAACTTTTTTATTGCTCAGGGCTTGACTCCTCATGTTTATTATGAAGTTGCCGCGATTGTCATTACCTTAATTTTGCTGGGGCGGTTGTTGGAAAATCGCGCTAGGGGACAAACTTCTGAAGCTATCTGCAAACTCATTGGAATGCAAGCTAGAGATGCCAGGGTAATCCGTGATGATAAGGAAATTGATGTTCCGATCGCCGAAGTGAGAATCAACGATGTGATTTTAGTGCGTCCTGGTGAGAAGATTCCCGTAGATGGAGAAGTGATTACAGGTGCTTCAACGGTAGATGAAGCGATGGTGACGGGTGAAAGTTTGCCAGTCAAAAAGCAGCCAGGAGATGAAGTAATTGGAGCGACGATTAACGGTGCGGGTGCATTTCAGTTTCGGGTGACACGAGTCGGAAATGATACGTTTTTGGCTCAAATCGTCAAATTAGTACAACAAGCCCAAGGTTCTAAAGCACCAATTCAGCGCTTGGCAGATCAGGTTACAGGATGGTTTGTACCAGCTGTGATTGCGATCGCGATCGCCACTTTTGTGATTTGGTTTAATTTCACAGGCAACCTCACCCTAGCAACAACGACAATGGTAGGTGTACTGATTATCGCTTGTCCTTGTGCTTTGGGTTTAGCTACCCCGACATCTGTAATGGTGGGGACGGGCAAAGGTGCAGAAAATGGCATTTTGATTAAGGGTGCGGATAGCTTAGAACTAGCACACAAAATTAAAACCATCGTTTTAGATAAAACCGGCACTTTGACTCAGGGGAAACCGACAGTTATAGACTTTGTGACTATCAACGGCACAGCTAATGGTAATGAAATCAAGCTTTTACAGTTAGCAGCAACGGTAGAACGAAATTCTGAGCATCCTTTAGCGGAAGCTGTGGTGAAATATGCCCAGTCTCAAGAGGTGAGTTTAATAGATGCAAAGAACTTCGTGGCTAATGTAGGTAGTGGTGTGCAAGCAGTTGTTTTAAATCAGCTTGTGCAAATTGGTACACAACGCTGGTTAACAGAACTTGGAATTAACACCATGAGTCTTCAGCAGTATAAAGATACATGGGAAACTGCTGGTAAAACAGTCATTTTGATTGCTGTAGATGGCGAACTCCAAGGAATAATGAGTATTGCCGATGCCCTCAAACCTTCATCAACAGCAGTAGTGAAAGCATTACAGAAGTTAGGTTTAGAAGTAGTAATGTTGACCGGAGACAATCGTAAAACTGCCGAAGCGATCGCAAGACAAGTTGGCATCCAGCGAATCTTTGCCGAAGTCCGTCCAGATCAAAAGGCGGCGATTATCCAATCTTTGCAAGGGGAGATAGAGAAATTTCCCAAATCCAAAATCCCAAATTCAAAATCTAAAATTGTTGCAATGGTAGGTGATGGCATAAATGATGCCCCAGCCCTAGCACAAGCTGATGTGGGAATTGCTATTGGTACGGGAACAGATGTAGCGATCGCAGCTAGCGATATTACCCTAATTTCTGGAGATTTGCAAGGAATTGTCACAGCAATTCAACTTAGTCGCGCCACCATCAATAACATTAGGCAAAATCTTTTCTTTGCGTTTATTTACAACGTCATTGGTATTCCCATTGCGGCTGGAATTCTGTTCCCCATCTTTGGTTGGTTACTTAATCCAATTATCGCCGGGGCTGCGATGGCTCTTTCTTCGCTTTCTGTTGTTAGCAATGCTCTAAGATTGCGTAACTTTCAACCAAAAGCTATCTCATAATTGCAGGTTAATTTAGGAAATGTTCAGTAAAAAAATGCTTTGGGGAAGCCTTACAGCTTTAGTGCTTCTCACTGTAACATCAGGCCTGGCATTAGCAGAAATGCCAGCCCACTCATCAGAACAAACCAGCCAATTTAATCATATTGAGCAACCTTTTGGCTTAAAAGTTGGTGTTGCGATCGGTGGTTTAACCTTAATTGGACTAGAGTTGTGGTGGTTTCTTCTCTATAAAAGTCCTGAATCCTAAATGGGGAACCAAAATTCCTAGCGAATTCTCTGCGTCCCTCTGCGCTCCTACCCTGCGGGAAGGCGAAGCGCCTATGCGTTTAAATTTCAACCCTCAATTCACCACCAGCCTATTTTACTTTTAACTCCTACTGTAAGTCTTATTTTGAATGATCGGACAAATCGTATCCTTATGGTGATCGCTGATATTCTTCCATCCTGAAAGTAATCCCTGTATTTCAGAGCGTAAAGTTAACAACTGATCAATTTGTTGATCAATTTGCAAAACCTTATCTTCGAGCTTCTCTTTGATTTCACCACAGGGAGCCTGTCCTTGGTCATAAACCTGAAGAATATTTCTAATCTCTTCTAGGCTAAGACCAAGATTTTGTGCCCTTTTAATGAATGCTAGACGAGTTAGCACATTCAATGAAAATTGCCGAAAGCCTCCCTCTGTTCGTCTTGATGAATTGATTAAGCCTAAACTTTCGTAATAACGAATTGTCCTGATGGGGATTCCGCTTAAATCTGTTACCTGACCAATTAAAAGCAATTTTTTATCTTGAGTTAACACGGTAGATTTTCCCAACTCTTGTAATTATTATGACATATTTTATTAATTATTAAGTCGTTTGAGAGTTTAGCAAAATATTGGCATAAGTACTTGAAGTTTTTATCTAATTAGAGATTTTACTAAGTTTTCATTTTTCAAATATTTATGCTGAATGGACACCAGCTTAGTTTAGCTGATATTTGAATGTCATAATTTTAACATTCCTAAAAATATTTCCCCAACAATTTACCTGATTAATTTTATCCATTTATTGGGTAACTCTTTCTCATGGTACTGAAAGTAACTGTTTTTTTAAAGTTCCCATGTTACTTCTAGATCAACTGCTTCACTTCAAGTGAAACCATAAAAATGAATCTCAACTCGCAGACTTTTAGCTCAACCCGTAAACCTAAAAACTTTAATAATCCAGAGCGTTTTATTGAGGGATGGTATTGGGTAATACCCTCTCAAAATCTGCGGGTGGGTGAAGTAAAACCTGTCACGATTTTGGGTAGAGAATTAGTGATTTACCGTGGTAAAGACAAAAGAGTAGTTACCTTTGATGCCTACTGTCCACACATGGGCGCTCACCTTGCTGAAGGCAAAGTTGAGGGTAATGCACTACGTTGTTTTTTCCACCACTGGAAGTTTGATGCTGAAGGGATGTGTATTGATATCCCATGTTTAGATGTGCCACTTTCCCTAAATTTACAAACTTGGCCTACTGCTGAAAAGTACGGGATGATTTGGGTTTGGACTGGAGAAATACCACAACAACCTCTACCTTTTGTTCCAGAGTTAGAACAAAAAGAGTGTGATGTCGCCATCCATTCTCACTTCGTGATGAACTGTCACCCCAACGTGGTGATGATTAACCCCATCGATGCTCAACACCTCAATACAGTTCACAAACTGCCAATAGAAATTATTTTTGAAAGACAGGAACTGAACGAGAATGCGATTATTTTCACTAACACTACACCCATCAAAGACAATTCCTCTTTCATTAAACTCATCCGTCTTTTCTACAAAAATGCCATAACTTACAGTATTTGCTATTGGTACGGTAGCATTAGCATTGCGACACTTGGCCCCGATTTCTTCCATGTCCACACGATGTTAGCAGTTCGCCTCCACGAAGGGGGAAAAGCTGAAGGTCAAATCTTGTTGATCACTAAGAAACGTAAAGGAATTTTTGGTTGGTTATGCAATCGAATTGTGTTATGGCTGACCAAGATTGCAGGTAAGTTCTTTTTCATGGGTGACATCAAGGTTCTCCAAACAATTCAGTTTGATTTGAAAACTCCCATCAAAGTAGATCAGCCAATCATGCAGTTTATTAACCATGTTGAAAAACAGCAATCCCTAATGTGGGGGACTTGGCAAGAAGTGCGATCGCGCGATGTGGAGAGCAAGCCCAAACGTGAGAGATGGCAAGATACAATGAGTAATGACTAATAATATCATGTCTATATGACCATAATTCTGTCAAACTACTTGGTCAATTAAACAAAGAGGAGATCATAAGCTGTTCCACATTTAACTTGCATAATTAGGGCGGGCTTTCCGGCCTACCCCACAAGAGTTATGTTTAATTCGTTTATGCAAATTAGATGTTTTTCAGCTTACTATTGTCAACAATCTTTGCAACAAATGAATCGCCTCTAGGGACGTACCTTTATACGCCCCTACCAATGTATATATAGCAGATATTTTGTGAAATGGTATAACAATTAATAAAGGTTAAAATTTCAACAAAATTACTTTTAACTTTTAATTTGTTTTTTACTGAGCTACCCTATCAATAAAAAGAAGTGGCAAAGCCACTTCCTAATTCCCAGGTAGAACCTAAGTCATGAGTATAACGACTACAAAAATTTGAAATAGTATAAACCAATACCAATTAACTGAATATCTCTGTTTTCGTTGTTGTCTGGGTGAAAAAACCCTGATTTACATCCGCTAAATAACTGTATATTTACCTAAATTAAGTCTTGGTTCATTTTGAAGCATTGCAACTACTTCTTGATCAGTAGCTTGTCGAATTTCAATCTAATCTAAAGATGCGATCGCCTTTTACACTCTATAAGTCTTCCTGCGTCTAAACGAGCAATCTGCTGTATTTAGCAGCTTACCACTACTCACTTGGATTCAGTACAACGATAATTTCTGTTAGCCTAATTCCCAGAGGTTTCCAGTGGGGATTGCTAGAGGAAAAAGTAGCATCCCCAGACACTGCTCGATAATCATTGGGATATTTCTCACCAGCATTATCAGCAGCATCTACTCGTAAGATGATTTTGCCATAATAGCTGGATAATCGGCTATTATCTAACAAAATAGTACCGCCGTAGTCCCACGCCAATCCATAAAGTTTAAAATCACCTAATTTCTTACGTAATTCACTCAAAGGTGTTCTCATTCCAATACCTTCGCGGGTTTTCCAAGCTGAACCCAGGTTACGCACATCTAAAGGTTTAGTACGAGTATTATCACTCCAAACTACGAGTAAAGATCGCCCCTGATTTAAGTTTAACTGAGTAGCTGCAAAATTACCCATTCCTTCAGCACCAGAGATAGTTTTATCAACGAGATGGGATGCACCAAACAGCTTGACTAAATCCTGCTTGGTGGTTGTGCGTGTTATCGGCCCCACTCGTTCCCCAGGAACAATTAATGTGTCTGTTAATGCTTGCGATTTAGTAACGGTAACTGGATGATTGATTTTCTGGGGTAGTGCAAAGGCTGGGTTTGCTGAATAGTTTAGCAGTAAACCTAAAGTAGCTGTAGCAATACCTTTGATTGATGAATTCATAGGTTCTATTATTGGGTAGCAGAATATATATGAGTGAGAAGTACTCATAGTTTAACTCCTACAATTTCCCAATTACAGATTACCGACTTAAAAAATTTTATTTCATCGCTCTAGTTGCGTTTAAAATTGCAAGCATTGCTACTCCGACATCAGCAAAGACAGCTTCCCACATTGTCGCTATCCCTAAAATACCCAACCCAATAAATACACCTTTAATTGTTAAAGCAAAACCAATATTTTGCCAAACAATTTTACGGGTTTTCCTAGCGATTTGGATTGCTTCTGCCACTTTTGATGGTGCATCTGTCATGATCACAATATCCGCACTTTCTATCGCTGCATCTGAGCCTAACCCACCCATTGCCATACCAACATCTGCTCTAGCAATCACTGGCGCATCATTAATACCATCCCCAACAAAGGCAACTCTACCATGCTTGCCGGCGGTGCTGATTAATTTCTCAATGGCATTAACTTTTTCTTCAGGTAATAACTCTGCTTCATAGCTATCTATGCCTAGCTGTTGAGCAATCCGGTAAGCGATCGCTTGATTATCTCCTGTCAACATTACTGTTTTTTCTACACCCATTCTCTTGAGTGCTTGAATAGCCTGTCTGGCATCTTCTTTGAGTTCATCAGCAATGACAATATACCCAGCATAAATATTATCCACTGCTAGATGAATAACTGTTCCTTCTAACGGGCAATTATCATGAGGAATTTTCTCTCTATGTAATAGGCGATCGCTTCCCGCTATCACTACTCTATTTTCAACCTTGGCTCTAATTCCATAACCTGCGATCTCTTCATAATCTCTCACCTCAAATTCATCAATTTTTCCCCCATAAGCCTTGCGGATAGATTGAGCGATGGGATGATTTGAATGCGATTCTACCTTGGCAGCTAATTGCAATAATTCTTGTTCATTCCAGCCATTTAATGGTACTATTTTTCCTACTTTAAATACCCCTTTTGTTAACGTTCCAGTTTTATCAAAAACAACTGTATTGACTGCATTTAAAGTATCTAAAAAAGTAGAACCTTTAACCAAAATACCACGTCTAGCTGCACCTCCCACACCTCCAAAGTAACCCAATGGAATACTGATAACCAGTCCACACGGACAGGAAATAACTAACAAAATTAGGGCGCGATAAACCCATTCTGAAGAAGTTGCACCCGAAATGAATAAAGGAGGTAATAGTGCAACTGCTAGAGATGTAAAAACTACGATTGGTGTATAATATCGGGCAAATTTAGTAATAAACTTTTCTGTTTCTGCTTTTTTACTTTTGGCATTTTGTACCAAATCTAAAATCTTAGCAATGGAAGATTCATTAAAAAGTTTTGTTACTCTAATGCTGATCACACCCATCTTATTAATCATCCCAGCCAAAACTGTCTCTCCCAGCCTCACAGTTCGCGGCACAGATTCTCCAGTTAATGCAGATGTATCAACTTGCGAATTACCATCTATAATTTCGCCATCTAAGGGAATCTTTTCTCCCGGTTTTACAATAATAATATCCCCAATATTTACCGTTTCTGGCGATACTTTCTTAAGTTCTCCCTCTATTTGGATATTCGCATAGTCGGGACGGACTTCCAATAAGGCTTTGATGGAACTACGAGAACGACTGACGGCTATATCTTGAAACAATTCTCCAATTTTATAAAATAACATGACTCCGACAGCTTCGGGTAATTTATGAATTGCGATCGCCCCTAGTGTCGCTACTGCCATCAAAAATGTTTCATCAAATACTCTGCCTCTGAATATATTGCGCCCAGCAGTTTTTAAAACGCTCCATCCACTTAATAAATAGGCGGGGATGAAAAGTAGATATTCACCTATTGAATAGAATGTATTGTGTAATTGATTTTCAAAAATTACACCAGGCGCATATAAACTTAAAATCATTACCAAGGGCAATACTTCATTTTTGAGATTGAATTCTCCACCCTGTTCATGATTATGATCATGGTTATGATTCTCATCATGATTATGGCCACAGTTGGAACAACCTGAAGATTCTGAATGTACTTTTTGCTTCATTTTTTATGGTGCTCCTAGTAAGTTACTTAATGTATGAGCCTGTTTTCAAATGTAATTTAAAAAAGAAGTTTTTACAAGTTAACAATTTAAGAACGAGAATCTCTCTCAATATAAAATTTAGGTTTATTGTTGAATCTTTCTACTAATATCTAGTGAATATCAAGATTTATAACCTTATAAAAGTGGCTATTCTGGTCAGTTTTTTCAGAAATTATGACAGAATTATGAAAAATTGAGAGTGTAAACAAATGCCCTTTCCAGAAAACCCAGACAGGAAGCCTAGCCTACCTGAAGTTCACCGCAGCATTAGGATTCCTAACACTAAAAGCATTTGGCGCAAGATGCTGGCTTATGGAGGGCCAGGATATCTTGTATCTGTAGGATATATCGACCCTGGTAACTGGGCGACTGACTTAGCTGGTGGGGCTAAATTTGGTTATGCGTTGCTAACGGTGATTATCCTTTCCAACTTGATGGCGATTTTAATGCAATCGTTGTGTGTGCGGTTGGGAGTGGGAACAGGGCAAGATTTAGCACAGGCTTGTCGAGATCACTTCAGCCCGCGTGTCAACATTGGGTTATGGGTACTTTGTGAGATAGCGATCGCTGCTTGTGACTTAGCGGAAGTTTTGGGAAGTGCGATCGCGCTGCAACTACTTTTTGGCATTCCCCTGAGTTGGGGCGTGTGTATAACAGCCCTAGATGTATTTGTATTGTTACTGCTACAAAATAAAGGCTTTCGCTATACAGAAGCTTTGGTAATCTTGTTGGTAGCAACTGTAGGTATCTGCTTTGCAGCAGAAATTATCTTTTCGCATCCTGATTTGGGAGGAGTTTTATTAGGATATGTTCCCAAAATAGAAATTGTGCAGAACCCAGAAATGCTCTACATTGCTATTGGCATTTTGGGGGCAACAGTCATGCCGCATAACTTATATCTGCACTCATCAATCGTGCAAACACGCGATTGGGAATCAACATCTGAAAAAAAATGGGAAGCTATTAAGTTTAGTACAATCGATTCCACAGTTGCTTTATGTTTCGCCTTGTTGATCAACTCAGCAATTTTGATTATTGCTGCTGCCACATTTCATTTTTCTGGTTATCAGGATGTTGCAGAAATTCAAGATGCTTATAAATTGCTTTCTCCCTTATTGGGTGTGAATGCCGCCAGCGCAATTTTTGGTTTAGCGTTACTTGCTTCCGGGCAAAGTTCAACTCTTACCGCCACCTTAGCAGGACAAATTGTCATGGAAGGCTTTTTGAATCTGCGTCTGAAACCTTGGTTACGTAGGTTATCAACTAGATTAATTGCGATTATCCCAGCATTAATTTCAATTACGCTTTTGGGAGAAAAAAGTACAGGCGGCTTACTAATTTTCAGCCAAGTTCTTTTAAGTTTACAGCTATCATTTGCCGTAGTCCCGTTGGTGATGTTTACAAGTAACAAATCCTTAATGGGTGAATTTGTCAATCCTTGGTGGTTGCAGATTTTATCCTGGTTAGTAGCAATTGTTATCGGGAGTTTAAATGCTTGGCTGTTATTGCAAACTATTTCAAGCTGGCTGTTTTTGAGTCATAGTTAGAATGTTTATCTACAGTTACCACTCCAACTTCTCTGTGCAGCGCTGCGTCTACGCAGACTTTAACCAGGTAAGTAGATCACAATAAAACGCTCAGGACATGGCGAAAAGTCGCGGTTCTGGGTATTATGTTTATTTATACCCATTTAATCTCCGATCAATCAAACTGTGTAGATATGGAACTTTCTTGGATAAGCAAGTGTCAAACTAGCTATTCTCAGTAAAAATTCACTTGAAGTTTGAAAGTGAATCGAATACCCTAAGCTAGTAGACAATTTTCTCAAGGAATTTATGAACAAAAAAATTATCCTGAATTTGCTTTCCACTTCCTCAATTTTTGTGTCTATGATGTCTACCTTGGCAGTATTTCATCCTGCCCATGCTAGTACTACTAACATTACACAGCGATTAATGCACACACAAGACGGTCGTACCTGTATCACTAACCCACATGGTGCAAAAGATTTTGTGTGCATTCGAGATTCAGAGAGAAAACATCCGTATACCTCTACACGTTCTTCAACCATTGTCACATCAGTATCAAATCAGAATGTTGCCACGTTGAACTTTACTGATGCGGAAAGCGATCGTGCAATTCAGTTATTTGGATGCGACTGCCCATTATGTATAAATTCTTTGCGTCAGTTGCGCGGTACTGGAAACTTAGTGTACTAACATTGAACAAGGCTGATAGCGACTAGAACTTCTGTTAGATACACATCATTAATCACGTATAGAAGATATACGATACCAAAAAAGCATTTTTGACTACGTACCACTACTATTATTTGGTGAAATGTAAATTCATTGTTGGGGCGGTTTGTAGCATTATTCCAAACCCCTCAAATTAATCTTGAGGAAGAGGACGCACAGACAGAAAAAGACGCAAAGAGATAATCATCAATAGAGAATAATTTTCTTTCCTGTCTTGACTCCCCACTCCCCTGTTACGATTTTTCGCCATTGGGCGACATTTGTGGCAATATGGAAAGAAGTTGAAAAGTTCGCTGTTGCCGTTGGGAACTTCAAAGGGTGTTTTTCCTGGCCACGCCGAACTTTGGACAAGAGGATCAGAAGTATTTTGTGGCTTCTCCCTACAGATTGATAAATTGAAGTCACCAAAGCAGATGGTGATGTTTATCTACCAGCCTCTACTCTCGGAATCTACGCTTGGCGGCTTCTATTGTACCATTTCGCTTCACTACCACTAGCTTTACCTGCTCATTAGGAACTAGATCAAGGTCTTCGTAACCGCAGTTTTGAATTTTAAGCAAATATTCTGGCGAAAGAAAGTTATTATCGTCTGAATGTTTAGAATTCACTGCGAAAAAATATACATACTCCCACCTTGACTATTAAATGAATTCAGAAAACCCAGAAACTTACATAAACCATCCAACTTGGGGTTTACTCTACAAAATCTCTATGGTTGATGAGAACCAGGATTTGTTTACCACACTTTATGCCCAGCGGTTATTTTTTTTGGTCGCAAATGACATTAAAGGTGTTAAATTCCAGTCTCTAGGACGTACTGAGGCTAGAATGATGTTGGAAAATCGCTTACGTACCCTGCGGCGCAGTGGACAATCTCAGGAGTACGATCAGCTTCAGAGTGTTTTCCAACGCACCTTCCAATGAGCAGTTCGATTTATGAACGTATTGTTTCCATCCGCTCCTCACTGCCAACTTCAGTCCGATTGATTGCTGTTAGCAAGCAAGTTTCTGCCCAGGCCATTCGGTCTGCATACTCCGCAGGAATTCGTGATTTTGGGGAGAGTCGTATCCAAGAAGCCGCCAGCAAACAAGCAAAGTTGCAAGACTTACCGGATATCACCTGGCACTTTATTGGACATTTGCAAAGCAATAAAGCCAAAAAAGCCATCGAACAATTCCCTTGGATTCACTCCGTGGATAATTTGAAGCTGGCACAGCGCTTAGATGAATTGGCGCAACAGCTAGGAGTGAGTCCCCAGGTTTGCCTGCAAGTGAAAATTCTCCCCGATCGCAACAAGTCTGGTTGGAGTGTACCAGAATTGTTGGCTGATTTACCCACGCTCAATCAATACAAAAATTTACAAATTCAAGGTTTGATGACAATTCCGCCTTCAGGATTAAATGATTCCGAAATTTTAAGTGTGTTTAATCTCAATCGTGATCTGGCAAAAGAAATTCAGGAGCAAAACTGGCCGCAGATTAAAATGCAGCACCTGTCTATGGGTATGTCAGGCGACTACGAACTGGCAGTGCAAGCAGGGGCGACGATGGTACGATTAGGAACCATATTGTTTGGCGATCGCTCTTAGGGACTGACAAAAAATACTCAACTACTGATTGTGGGGTGGGCGTCTTTGCATTGGTGTCAACTTAACGTAGAAGTTAGGCAAGGCATGCTTTCGAGGTTTGACCCTCACAAGAACAGCCCCTCTCCCAATTTTGGGAGAGGGGAGCAAATTCTCTAGTTCCCCGAATCCCAAGTTGGGATTTGGGGTTAGGGGATGAGGGCAAAACGCCTTCTCAAAGCAGATTTTTGCTGAAGTTGACACCAATGGCTTTCCGGACCACCTCACAAGATTGGGTAATTTAAGTAGCACAAGAATTTTGTCAGAGACTGGTGCAATTGGAAACAAAGGATATAGTATTGACAAGAGTAATCGCCAAGGGAAAATGGGGTATAAACAACTTTCCTTCGGACAAACCTTAGGATATAATTTTTACCCCTTATGATGTTTAGGCGATGCACAGACCTTTCTAATAAGTGTCAGTTCATCGCCTAAACCCGTAGTAGAGGCTACAAATAGCAATAGATTTGCTGAAGTATCCACCGATGTAGCGATCGCTCCTAGCTCAATTAATCTTAAGCCAAGTCAATACAGGCTATTCGCATCAGGAGAGTACACACACAATGAACAATATCTTTTCCAAACTCAGAGACTTTGTGGGTCTAAATGAGCAAGTGGAATACGAGTATTACGAAGAAGAACCAGAAACAGATAAGAATTACCAAAATCTGTATCAACAAGAAAATCCCCAACCAGCAGCACAAGAAAGCACAGCCGCTCAAAACCGACGCTGGCGGGAACCAGTGCCTACAATGGAAGATGATATAACAGCAGGTTCAAAGCCAATGGGGAATGTGATTGGTATGCCAGGAGCAAGTAACGGAATTTCGGAAGTTTTAGTACTCGAACCACGCACTTTTGAAGAAATGCCTCAGGCAATTCAAGCATTGCGAGAACGTAAGTCAGTAGTATTAAATCTGACAATCATGGACCCAGATCAAGCTCAACGAGCAGTAGATTTTGTCGCAGGTGGTACTTACGCACTAGATGGACATCAAGAGCGCATTGGTGAGAGCATCTTTTTGTTTACGCCAAGCTGTGTGCAAGTTAGCACTCAAGGTGGCGTTCTTTATGAAGTACCACAACCGCCAGCACGTCCCTCTCGTCCTACAGGTCCTTCAAATCAAACCTGGGGCAACGAAACTAACCGGATGGCACAATAACAATTCAAAATTCAAAATTTAGGCATTCAAAATTGTTCGCGTGGTCACTAAGCAGTTCGACAGGTCTTACCCTGAGCCTGCCGAAGGGCTCACTGTGTCACCTTGCCGAAGTGCAGCGTCTGGTAGAAAAAAGAGTTTCAGTCGGGGTTTAAATCCCCGTCTGAAACTAAAGCTACATGTAGCAAGTGGCGTTTGTCTCTCACGCCACTTGCGATAACGGGAAAAAATACCCAACGCAGTGGCTCGCTTTGGGAGAAGGGGTTTTAAAGCCTTTAATTTACAATAAAGTGAAATTAGTTGTTAGTCCTTTGTCCTGGGTTTTGAGAATAATGACAAATGACCAATGACTAATAAGCAATGACTAATGACTAATGACTATAAAATTTGGTTTAATTGGTGGTGGGGTAATGGGAGAAGCGCTCTTATCCCGGCTGATCGCGCGTGGAATTTATCAATCATCAGAAGTCATAGTTAGCGAACCGCTATCTTCACGCCTAGATTTTTTAAAACAGCAATACGATGTTGCGGTGACGACAGATAATATCCAGGTTTTCACTCAAGCAAAAGAGGTTGTATTTTTGGCAGTGAAACCGCAGGTGTTTAGCGCGATCGCTCAAGAACTAGCAGATATTGATATTATTAATACAGAACACTCACCCCTAATCATTTCCATTATGGCGGGTGTACCTTTAAGTCAGCTAGAAGCTGCATTTGTGCGATTGCCAGTTATTAGAGCAATGCCCAACACCCCAGCAACCGTGGGAGCCGGAATTACCGCGATTTGTTCAGGTGCCTACACCAGCCCCAAGCACCACAAAATAGCACAGCAAGTTTTTTCAGCTGTGGGCGAAGTTGTGGAAGTATCAGAAGCACTGATGGATGCAGTCACAGGGCTATCTGGTAGCGGACCTGCTTACGTGGCGCTGTTAGTAGAAGCACTTGCTGATGGCGGAGTTGCCGCAGGTTTACCTAGAGTAATTGCTAATCAACTAGCCTTGCAAACCGTATTGGGAACAGCGAAACTGTTGCAGGAAACGAAATTGCACCCAGCAGAACTTAAAGATCGCGTTACCAGTCCCGGTGGTACAACGATTGCGGGGATTGCCAAGCTAGAACAGGCAGGATTTCGTTCAGCTTTAATTGAAGCAGTAAAAGCTGCCACAGAGCGATCGCAAGAACTGGGAAAATAAATAAAGAGTCATTGGTCATTTGCAAAAGACTAATGACTAATGACGAAGTTGACAAAAGACTCGTTAATATAGTAAAAAATCTGGTTGCAAATGTAATTGAGTGAATTATCCTGCGCCGTCTCCAGAACTTGACTTAGGATCTATATTTCCCTTTGAACTGGATCAGTTTCAAAAAGAAGCGATCGCGTCCCTAAACGCCGGACGCTCTGTAGTGGTATGTGCCCCCACAGGTTCGGGCAAAACATTAGTTGGGGAATACGCCATTTATCGCGCCTTAGCACGAGGAAAACGTGTATTTTACACGACTCCCCTGAAGGCGCTGTCAAATCAAAAATTACGTGACTTTCGAGAAAAATTCGGTTTTGATCAAGTAGGACTGTTAACTGGAGATGCTTCCATTCACCGGGATGCACCGATTTTGGTGATGACTACCGAAATTTTCCGAAATATGCTCTATGGTACACCCATCGGGCAAATCGGCATCTCATTAGTAGACGTGGAAGCCGTAATCCTTGATGAGTGCCACTACATGAACGATCGCCAACGGGGGACAGTTTGGGAAGAATCAATCATCTATTGTCCGCGTGAAGTGCAACTGGCAGCCCTTTCCGCAACCGTTGCCAACAGCGATCAACTCACCGATTGGCTAAATCGTGTTCACGGCCCAACTGACCTGATTTACTCCGATTTCCGTCCAGTCCCCTTGGAATTTCACTTTTGCAATCCCAAAGGGTTATTTCCCCTACTGAATGATAGCAAAACCAAAATTAATCCCCGCCTTCAGAAGAAAAAGGCGAGAGGGCCAGAAAGGGAGAGGGGGAGAAGTGGTAGACCTGAAGCTCCTGGGATCATTTATACTTTGAGCCAGTTAGAGCAACGGGATATGCTACCAGCGATTTACTTTATCTTCAGCCGCCGGGGATGTGATAAAGCGGTGGCGGAAGTGGGTGATTTATGGCTGGTAAATAGTGAAGAGTCCCAAATTTTACGAGAACAGATTGATGACTTTTTAGCCCGCAATCCTGATGCGGGGCGTGCTGGACAAATTGCACCCCTGTACCGGGGAATTGCAGCCCACCACGCCGGGATTTTGCCAGCCTGGAAAGCCCTGGTTGAAGAACTATTTCAGCAAGGGCTGATTAAAGTAGTATTTGCTACCGAGACACTGGCGGCAGGAATTAATATGCCCGCCCGGACAACGGTGATTTCCACCCTTTCCAAGCGGACTGACAATGGACACCGCCTATTGAACGCTTCCGAATTTTTGCAAATGGCGGGACGAGCCGGCCGCCGGGGGATGGATAAACAAGGTCATGTGGTGACAGTCCAAACTCCCTTTGAAGGAGCCAAAGAAGCGGCGTATTTGGGCACATCCAAGCCAGACCCCCTAGTAAGCCAGTTTACGCCCAGTTATGGCATGGTACTCAATTTGCTGCAAACCCACACCCTAGAGCAGACTAGAGAACTGATAGAGCGCAGCTTTGGGCAGTATATGGCAACCTTGCATTTAAGACCAGAATATGATGAGATTGCCGAACTACAAACACAATTAGCTCAACTTCAGGAGCAAATCGCCGCAGTTGATGAAAATGAACTGGCTGTTTATGAGAAATTGCGGCAACGCCTGAAAGTGGAACGCCAGATATTCAAAACCCTGCAAGAGCAAGCGCTCTCAGACCGACAAGAAGAATTAGTGATGATGTTGGGCTTTGCAGTGTCAGGAACTCTGTTGAGTCTCAAAGGCAAAAACATCACAGTGTCTTCACCTGTCACCGCAGTATTAGTGGAAAAATCGCCTGGTTCTGGTCAAGCTCCTTACTTGGTATGCTTGGGACATGATAATCGCTGGTATGTGGCAACGACAGGGGATGTAGTCGATTTGTATGCCGAACTGCCGCGAGTTGAGGTGCCGCCTGATGTACTACCACCGCCAGAGATGCCTTTGAAACCAGGACAGTCGCGCCGTGGCAATGAAGAAACATTTGGGATCGCAGCACGTATTCCTGATCCGCTAGAATCTTTGAATCTGGCACCAGAAGTAGCAGAACAACTTAGTCGGCTTACCGCCGTCCAAGAACAATTAGAAGCTCATCCCCTACATGAATCAGGCAATGCGGCAACGCTTTTTAAGCGCCGCGCCCGCTATGTGGAACTAGAAGCCGAACTTGAACAGTTACAAGGGCAAGTAGAGCAACACTCACAACGTCATTGGGAAGAGTTTCTGAATTTAATCTCAATTCTGCAACACTTTGGGGGTTTGGATAACTTAGTCCCCACAGTATTAGGGCGAATCGCTGCCGCCATTCGAGGTGAAAATGAATTGTGGCTAGGTTTAGTATTCGCTAGTGGTGAATTGGGTAACTTAGATCCGCAGCATTTAGCAGCAGCAGCAGCAGCTTTAGTAATGGAAACGCCCCGTCCAGATAGTAAGGTTAACTTTGAACTGAGTAATGAAGTGGCAGAAGCCTTGAAAAAATTGCAGGGAATTCGCCGCCAAATGTTCCAATTACAACGGCGCTATAATGTAGCGTTGCCTATATGGTTGGAGTTTGAGTTAATTGCGATCGTGGAACAATGGGCGTTAGGAATGGAGTGGACAGAACTCTGCGAAAACACCACTTTAGATGAAGGCGATGTGGTGAGAATTTTACGGCGGACGTTGGATTTATTATCCCAAATACCCCACGTTCCCCATTTGCCAGACTCTTTCCAACGCAATGCCTATCGGGCGATGCAATTGATTGATCGATTCCCTGTGAATGAGGTAGTTGAATGAACAGGACACTCTTAGGAACTTTGAAATAAAAAAATACTCACAGGACTTATTGTGGGGTGGGCATCTTGCCCGCCTTTGGCTATGGGCGGGCAAGAT
>NZ_JBTYKD010000098.1:0-20547 GCF_054880495.1 Nostoc sp. | reverse complement strand
TTCTTGTTGGGTGGCGATCGTGAATACAGAGGAATTCCTGCAATTGATCGAAAAGCAGCGCCCATGTCCTCAGACACTGCCAAAAGGACTGCAAGCAATGTGGTATGACAAGAAAGGTGATTGGAGCAAAGCTCATGAAATAGTTGCAAATGCCAGCGATGCCGATAGTGCCTGGATTCATGCTTACCTGCACCGCAAAGAAGGCGATTTGAACAATGCACGTTTCTGGTATCAACGTAGTGGTCAGCCAGAATTTTTAGGAGAACTAAGCCAGGAATGGGAACAAATAACTTCTGTATTGCTAAGGAAGGTCAAAGCGTCGTATGAATGCTGAAGAATTAAAAAGGCGTTTTGCCGCAGGGGAAAGATATTTTCCAGCGATCAACTTAAGTCGGGACAAGCTGATTGGAGCCTATTTGCCTGGAATCAATTTATGGGGATCTGACTTGAGTGGAGCTAACCTAGCTAAAGCTAAACTCTGGGGAGGAGATTTGAGTAGAGCTAATTTAGCTCAAGCGAACTTGACCAAAGCTAATTTGAGCGGTGTCAAACTGAATGAAGCAAATCTCCGGGGAGCCAAACTCAACTATGCCAAGTTGTATGGAGCGAATCTGACTGGCGCTTACTACGATGAAAGCACGCGGTTTTCTAGAGGTTTTGACCCCATCAGTAGAAATATGCGGAAGGTCTGAAGGGGATTTTGGACTCGCCTGCAAGCGGATTTGAGATTACAGTGTTTTTCAATTCATCCGCTAGTCGTACAGAATTCAGCATCAGGACTTACGCACTAAAAACCTGAAACCTAGATCCCCCCTAACCCCCCGATAAATTGGGGGAACGCTAAAAGCCCCCTTTTTAAGGGGGTTGGGCGATCTCTTGTGCGTAAGTCCTAAGCATGAATACTGTATGACTAACGCCTCGATTCTTTCTGATTAAATTGCCGTTCACGTAGCGTCTCCTAAAGGATAAGCTATTACTTTAAATAACTTATTTTGATATATCTTGATGTGAGCCATCTACCATAGAAGATATCAACATTTGTTCAAAGACTTTGGAAAGAGCAGTTTGAAAACGCTGACGATGTTTAAGTTTGAAAAAAGGTCGAACTATTTCTGCGTAGGCGTAGCCCAACCTAGACATCGCACCGTTGCCCTCTCTGTTATCAATAACTCGAATTGCCCGCAGAGTTCCTAACTGGATTTCTTTTTTTACCATCAACTCAGAAATTCCAATTGCACCGACACCATCTTCGATCGCTGCTTTTGTCATCTCTCCACTATTGAATACTAAAATCACATCCAGTTCACTGAGATTGATTCCCCAATTCTGTAAGGCTTCCTCAAACCTTTGCTGGGTTCCAGAACCTGGTTCTCGCATCACCCAAAGGGTTTTAGTCAATTGGCTTAAATCAATTTCTCCCCACTCAAACCAAGGGTGTTTTTTACCTACCACAATTTGCAAGCGATCGCTCCCCACTATTTCGTACTCTAGAGTATTCTGAAGGGCTGGCTTCACATCTCCTTCCACCAAACCTAAATCAAACTGTCCGGTCGCCGTTCCTACACAAATCTCGTCTGTATTGGCAAGGCTACAGTTAATCTGGATACCGGGATATCGGCTCTTAAACTCACTAATCTTACTTGGTAGCCAGTAGTTACCAATTGTCAGACTCGACCCTAATTTCAATTCACCCCGTTGCAGATTGTTCAATTCTCGCAATCCCCTTTCAGTCAAGGAAACTTGATCGAGAATTTTCTGCGCTTCCACTTGCAATAATTTACCCGCCTCAGCAATCTCGATATGGCGACCAATCCGATGGAATAGTTTCACTCCGTATTCTTGCTCTAAGTTATGGATTGCGGCGCTGACGGCAGGTTGTGTAATATAAAGCTCCTCTGCTGCGCGAGTAAAGTGTAAGTAGTGCGCCACAGCCTGAAAGATTTTTAGCTGCTCAAGCGTCATTCCTGCCATTTATGATATCCCTATAACTTGGTGTCAAAATTTTAATCACTTTCATTTATCATTCTGACAAATAAAAGCATTTGATTCTATCGTTTAATTTGACTAAAGTATAAATCAAGGCTTCGGCACAGAACTAAACGAGCAAGAGATGAGGGGGATGTAGCTTTAGTTTCCCGCAGGGTGGGAGATAAGGGGGACAAGGAGGCAAGGGGAGTATCCAAATGCCCAATACTTTGGAAACGCTCAGTACATACAAATGCCCAATGCCCCATGCCCTATGCCCTATGCCCAATGCCCAATGCCCAAGCATGAAAACAAGGACTTGCAAAAAAAAATGAGCGATTTAGTAACTGCAATTACCACTGGGATTACCGCATTCACTGCCACCAACATTGATGATATTGTCATTCTGACGCTGCTTTTCTCACAAATAAATAAAACGTTCCGCAGTCGTCACATCCTTGCTGGTCAGTATCTTGGTTTTGCTGCATTGATCATTGCTAGCCTTCCCGGTTTCTTCGGTGGACTAATCATACCGCAGGACTGGATTAGACTACTTGGCTTAATGCCTATAATCATTGGTGTGAGTAGTTTACTAAAACGCGAAGAGGATTCAGCAGAGAAAGCCGAAGAAGAAGCCGAGCCGTCTTGTCCCTCTATAATTAGCAGTTTTATCTCTCCGCAAACCTGCAATGTAGCTGCGATCGCCTTTGCAAATGGTAGTGATAATATCAGCGTCTACGTACCCCTGTTTGCCAATTCTGAGCTAGATAGTCTGCTCGTAATACTAAGTGTATTCTTTTCGCTAGTGGGTGTGTGGTGTTATGCCGCTTATAAGTTAACCTACTTGCCTGCGATCGCAGATTTTTTAACGGAGAATGGCAACACTTTTGTGCCTTGTATCTTGATTGGATTAGGTGTATTTATTGTTACCGAAAATGCTACTTGGACTCTTTTATCTGTAGTTTCCAGTTATATATTTTCATTGATTTTAGGTTTCAATACTCAGCCGTCGAGTGAAGAACAATAAAAATTAAGTATCTAAAAACAGGTGCATGATGAATTTTCGGGTCAAAATGAATGCCAAACTGTAAAATATATTACCCTTTAACAGGAATCAAAACATGAAAATCTGGAAATCTCTGCTAATTGTCTTGATGATTTTCGCTAATCTAGCCTTTGCTCAACCTTCTTTTGCTGATCGACCAAAGTTTAGCAAAAACCCTGACTATATCGAAGTCACTAAAGCTCTTAACAAACTCTCTCAGACAAAAGATGCCCAAACTCAAGTTGAAGGTGTCACACCAGAAGAAATTCAAAACAGAATCCAGGAATTAACACTGCAAAAATATGCTTTAGAAACGGGAATCAACTGGGGTCAATGCGACAACCAAACAGGTAATACCATAGCAGTATATGGCAAAAGACCAAATGATGAAGAAAATGAAGATGCCGTATACGAGAATGGTCTGTATTTTCTAGCTAATGGTCAGTCCACTAAAAATAACTGGGATTGTGATGGCATCTATCTAGCGAATAATGTCAAGGTAGCAAATTTCACTTCTAGTCCGAATGGGCAAGGTGAAGAATTGACTGGACCGGTTGCTCTCAAGATACTTGATGGAACTCAGTTAGTGATTAAGACGAATCCAGCTACTGCTGCAATTGAATTGAGTGTTCCGACTGTAAAAGTTCTTAACAGCAAAGAGGCTAACTGGTTTATCCCAGATATATCGCAGGCTGTCATAGATACACGAGTTCCCAATGCGCCTACCAAGAAATCTTGAAATAGAAGCGCATAGTCTATATTTTGAATGTTTAAACCTCTTGCAAAAGTCCCCTAACACCCCACCCGCAGGCTCTTAGGGGAGACTTTGAGCTAAGTGGAAGGCGGGGTGGGGTTCTATTTTTGATTTATGCAAGAAGTCTATTGTTGTCAATTTAAATATGGTGACAGCCAAAATCAGAGGCAAAACAGGACAAGCACTGCTAAAAAACCTCTCTGATCTTGGCTGTTTTCTTTATGACCCTTTATTACTTACAGTTGCTCTGTACCATCAATTACGAATTACGAATTACTGGGTCAGATTTGTTTTATTTCGATATCTGCATGAAAATAAATTTTGAAAAAAATGTACAATCACAATAGGCATATTTCAGTAGCGCGACTATTGCGCTTGGTGCAAGTCATCTGGAAGGAGATTTCCTACTACCTTCGCACTTTTGTAAGAAGAGCCGCTTTGGGGATAAGGGTATTATTAATGCAGTTAAAATTGAAACCTACAGAAAAAGATAAAGATCAAAAAAAGCCAGGACGGCTGAATCCTTCCAGAGTGCGAGATCACTTGGCAAATGAGCGTACTTACCTCGCTTGGATGCGGACAGGGATCGCTCTTTTAGGTTTTGGTGTCGTCATCGTGCGTTTACGTGCTTTCCAAGTACCTTTGATACCCCGTCCTGGCAACGGCTGGAAGTTAGGTTTAGTCTTCTCCCTGGTGGGTTTAATCACAGTATGGCTCTCAACGTCACATTATTTCGCTGTCCGTCATCATATCGAAGAAGATACTTATGAACCAACTGACCGTTGGGTATTGCTGTTCAGTCTCGCTGTGATGATTCTCGGAGCTGGGGTAATCTATTTTGTTTTTACAACTTCTTTAGATCCAATGAGTCCACTTATCCCTGAGTAATAGTATTTTCAAAACCGCACCTTATACAACTCGAATAATTCCCCTGATTTCTGCGCTATTACTTTAGCACCAGCCGCCTTAATCGTTTTTTCCCACTTAGCCAAAGGATCTAAAAACACTTCAGCCCCCAAATAGGTTTCCAGAACTGCCCAATCTTCCGCTAAAGGCTGTTCTGGATTGAGGATGTCAAACACAAAATGTCCACCTGGTTTTAACACCCGCTTGACTTCTGCCAGTACAGTATCCCAGTATTCGAGTGGAAAATAGCAGCTGAATCCGGTGGCGATCGCTAGGTCAAACTGCTCTGCTGAATAGTTTAACTGATCAGCTGCTCCCAACTCAACACCTTTGAACAGTTTGGAATTTAACTGCGGGCCACGGGAATTCAGGCTATCCCGTGCCACATTACTGATTTCTTGTCCATGAAAAAACGCTTGCCAATCCCGCCAAGGATAAATTAAAAAGCTGATACCACAGCCAATATCTATACAGTGTTGGTTCTTTTGAGGTTGAGCAATTTCCCAAAAAGGGGAAGCAATTCTCCCTGAGAAACTCCCAGCAATCCACTCGCGGAATATTGGCATCGCCTGTACTTCTGTTGGGAGTTCAAAGGTTTCACCTTGATATTCTCGGTTAAAGCGATAGGCTACTTGGCCTAATCTTTCATCCCAGTTGCTTGATTTGTGTGAAGTAAACAGATTTTGGAACTGCGAATCAGACTTTTTAGACATTAGGTTTTTGCTGCTCTTTCTAAGGATTGTATTCAAATTCGCCTTGCCATTGCACCCCTATCCAATCTCCTGCTGGCGTTTGTCCGACTTCGTAGGTAGTAGTCAAGATCCCAAAAGCTGATATTGTAGTAAGTACGGTTATGCAAGCACTGGTTCATAAACTGGCTGAGTTTACGGCTATTGTCGCTATTATCAGCATACTCAACTGTTCGTTTCTCTAAAAAAACCATAGTTCAGAATTATCAGCAACGGCGTAGCGTTCCAGCCAGGATGCAGACTGCGCCCCTTGAGTCAGCACATCATGGGGAGTTAGCGGGTGGAGGAGTGTCATTAACCGCACAAAGGCATTTTCTGAACTGGCGTATTCTGCAAGTATGCTGACTAGATCATCAGTGCTGGGGTTGTAGAGGCGGTTGAGTCCGCGCAAGGTAGGACTAGTTTGGCGGGTGGTGGGTTGTACAACTAAATCGCGGAGGGTTTCGCGGATGGGTGCAGGGGTGTTGGGATTTTGAGCAACTGCGCGGCTGACTTCGACTTTTTCATCATTTGCCAATTGTGTCAGTATTGTTGCAGGTAGGTTAGAATTGCTAGCCGCAGCAGTGCGTACACTGGAGTTTTCGTCACCTGCAAGAATTTGTAAGACAGTAATTGGTGTATTGGGGTTAGTCGCTACTTTGATTCGCACCTCTACTTGTTCATCTCGCGCCAGTAATTCCAAAACACTTACAGGTGCGTTGATTGTAGCAGCAACAGCTTCACGCACGCATATTGCCGCATCTTCCGCTAACCGCAACCACAACGCCTCTGTCAAATTGGGATGGCGGACTAAATAAACCCGCACTTCTACACAACGATCTTGGACAAGAATGCCCAGCAATTGCGGTGTTAAGCGGGGTTGTACGCAAGCGATCGCAAATTCTTCAGAATCAGCCACTTTCAACTACATCATTTTCAGAGTGTATTGGAATCTCAATCACAAACTTTGTTCCACCATCGGATGTCGAATGATACCAAATATTGCCACCGTGTTTTTCTACAATAATTTGATAACTAACAAATAATCCTAATCCCGTGCCTTTGCCTATAGGCTTGGTGGTAAAAAATGCATCAAACAACTTCAAACGAATTTCTTCGGGAATACCCCCGCCATTATCGGCAATTGAGATAGACACTAGATTGTCTGACGTTAGCTGAGTTTGAATCCAAATGCTGGGTATTTTGTGTTGTCCGTTAGTTGTTTCAGCTGACTCTTCTAAAACATCTATAGCATTCGTGAGGATATTCATAAACACCTGATTCAGTTCTCGAGCATAACACTGCACCAAAGGCAATTGACCATATTCTTTGATAATTTTAATTCCAGTAGTATCTGCTTTTGGCTGAAGGCGGTGATCCAAAATTATCAAAGTATTATCGATACCAGAATGAATATCCGCTTTCTTAAAAGAAGCTTCATCCAAGCGGGAGAAATTTCGCAGTGATACAATAATATCCCGGATGCGTTCTGTTCCGACTTGCATTGATTGAAGAATCTTGCCAAGGTCTTGTACAATAAAATCGAGTTCTATAGAATTAAGTAGTTGTTGAAGCGATGCGGGTGGGTTGGGATAATGCTGCTGATAAGCCATCACTAATTGCAGTAAGTTTTGAGTATATTCATCTATATGCTTCAGGTTGCCATAGATGAAGTTGACAGGATTGTTAATTTCGTGTGCTACTCCTGCTACCAATTGCCCCAGACTGGACATTTTTGCTGTTTGAATGATTTGTGCTTGAGTTTGTTGCAGTTGTGAAAGTCTATATTGAGCAAGTTGAGCATTCTCACGAGCTTCAGTATAAAGTTGTGCTTCTTTGAGAGCTATTAGCAGTTGGCTATGAGCGTAGATGTAATCCAGAATTAGTCCAGCCAAAGGCACTAAGTAGGCAATAATTTTCAAAAAGTGAGCAATATTAAAATGATTATCAAACAGAGCCGTTGAGCCAAAAACCATGTGTAATTGGGTAGCGACATTTGGAATAGTACTAACAATCAGAGCGTGAGAGAATAAACTAGGATACTTGCGCCAAAAGCGTGGATAAATTAGAATGCCAGCTACCAAAAAAAGGATTAAGGGTATGATATCCCAAGGTCGAGTAATAATTGAGTTAGGAAAGATAGTTTGGGGCAAGGTTTTACTAGTGGCGCAAATAGTAATTATGCTGTAACAAAATAACCCAAAGCCCAAAGTCACTGCAATTATAAAACTGAAACTGCCTTCCCACCTTTTGGGTTTGCTGATTAGAAAAATGCTGACACCAATTATCGTCACCAATACATTAGAAAGCCGGCAAACTGCCCAAGTAAAAGGGATGATCTGACTATTATCAGCAACGGCTTCAATTAATCTATCGGCAGCTAGAGTGTGGAACGCATCTATTAGTCCGGCGCACAACAAAGTCACCCCAATAATTGGTGTAATAATATCACTTTTTATATAGAAGTGAGCGAAAGCCAGAATAACAGTAAAGATGGCAGTACAGACAGCGCTCCATTCTAAAATTGTATGAACGAAGCTTCCTTCTAAGCTTTGGTAAATAACTTTTTGAAATAATTTCAAATTAGCAGGATTACAAATAACCTCTACATTCCGGGATGTCTGACTGGAAGCAAAACTGACTCCCAACAAATTTAATGCCGATGGCAATAAGCAAATTAGCCCTATTGTCCAAATTAACTGAACAGGAAGTTTTAGTTTTTGCTGTGTTGATGTCGTTACCACAACCACCTCTGGAGTAGAAACTAATGGGTAGGAAAATATAACAAAGTGCGTTGGATTTTATGGTGAACCCAAACTTCACTTTTTTCTATAATTCCCAAAAACCATTCGTTTCTAACTAGCGCAAGAATTTGCCCTCATCCCCCAACCCCTTCTCCCATATCTGGGAGAAGGGGAGCCAGAATTTAAAAGTCCCTCTTCCAGATAGGGGAGAGGGATTTAGGGTGAGGGCGAAAACTACGGTTCTCAACTTAGATGAGGTTTAAATGGGATATTAGCCTAAATCGAAAAGCAAGATTTCGCCGCCGATATTGGTGCTAATTTCTAACTGTTCTTCGCCGTTAATTTGCACTCCATCGCCGGCTCTGAGTTCTTCGCCATTCAAGTTAACTATCCCTTGCGCTATTTGTAACCAAGCATAACGATCGCGTTTGACTTGATAATTAACAACATCACCTTCGTCTAAAACAGATACGTATAAATCAACATCTTGGTGAATTATTACAGCACCATCGCGCCCGTTTTTAGCAGCAATTAAGC
The DNA here is from genome assembly GCF_054880495.1 of Nostoc sp. Lineage (NCBI taxonomy): Bacteria > Bacillati > Cyanobacteriota > Cyanophyceae > Nostocales > Nostocaceae > Nostoc > Nostoc sp. The sequence continues at coordinate 11,868 of NZ_JBTYKD010000098.1, read as the reverse complement.
GGAGTTTGCCTTGCTTTTCTTCCAGAGGAAAAGTTTTTTGTTCATACCTTGGTGTCAACTCTTCTTGATCAGGAAGAATCCATATTTGTAGTAAGTGTAATGGTTCAGTTGGTGAAGGATTAAATTCACTATGGCTGATTCCAGTTCCAGCACTCATGATCTGTGCATCACCAGGGCGAATCACCGACCCAGTACCCAAGCTGTCTTTATGCTCTACAGCACCTTCTAAGACATAAGTGAGGATTTCCATGTCACGATGACTGTGGGTAGGAAATCCAGCACCGGGGGCGATGCGATCGTCGTTGATGACTCGCAGAGAACGAAATCCCATGCGGTTGGGATCGTAAAAACTACCGAAGGAAAATGTATGATAACTATCGAGCCAGCCTGTTTGAGCGTGACCGCGGGCATTGCAATCGTGAATTAGGTGGCTAATTGTATTTTGAGACATAGATTTACCTCGTTGTTAATGAGTATTTAGAGACGCGATTAATCGCGTCTGTACAAGAGTTAGGAATTGAATGGAATTAGCATAAATTTTCAGGAACGTAATAACTTATTCAAGTTGCAGATTAATCTTGATGTATCAGTTGTCGAAGATATTTTTGAATTTTTCGACCTAGTTTTTAACTATTTCAATAGTAAGGTATATACATATAAATGAAAAGTACGCACTTAAAAGTGACGTACTTACTAAAAAGATACGATTAGATTTAATAAAAGCTAGTTTATCTCAGAAGTGCTTATTTTACACCAGCAGGGATCTTTTGAGTTGTAATAGTAGCCGCTTTGCCATTCTCAGCCTTAATTTCTGCTACTTGCAGATGAGCTTCTAAGAACCAGAGTCGTTTGTCAATGGTGCGGGAAATTTCGGTGTAAAGGTCGGCTGTATCTAGGTCGTCTAATTCATCAGTTTTAGCGATCGCTTCCCGCAGATGTTTAGCATAGAGTGCATAACGATCTGACAGAGCTGTTACGTGGTCTTTGCCATCCAAAATATCTAAGGGATATTCTGGCAAAATGGAATTACTAGCTGCGGCGCGGGCTGTTCCGAAAGCATATCCGCCTAAAGCTGTGACGCGTTCAGCTACCATATCGATGTACCCTTCCAACTCAGTAGCAAGTTCATCAAATAATAGGTGTAGCTGGTAGAAGTCAGTTCCTTTAACATTCCAGTGGGCTTGCTTTGCTTGGGTTTTCAGATCCGAAGTAGCTGCCAAGGTTTGGTTGAGAAGTACCACGATTTGCACTCGCGCTTCGGCGGGAATGTCAATCCGGGTCGGGAACAGACGTGATGAAATGGTGTTGTCGATCATGGTTCTACGTTAATGCCTTTTACATCTAACTTTACAAAGAGTGCTTGGGTCTGCGAAACTCTCTGACGGCAGATTGAATTAACGTCTGAATGTGTTAAGGTTTATGACTATTAATCAGATCCGATGGTTTTCTATGGTATTGAATGTACCGCCAAAAAGGCGATCGCGAATATTATCATTGTGTAAAAAGTCATGGGGAAAACCCAGTTCAATTTGACTCACTTCATTTAAACGTTGCAAATGTTCTGGGGAGAGGCTGACTTCTATTGAAGCTAAGTTATCTTGTAACTGCGTTAATTTACGTGCCCCAATGATCGGAATAATCACGCCACTTTGAGCGCGTAACCAAGCTAATGCTACCTGTGAAGGTGTGCGTCCAATTTCTGCTGCAACTTCACTGACAACTTCAGCGATCGCTAAATTCCGTTCGGAAATAGTTCCTAAGGCTGCATTTGCTAATCGCGCCTGTTCACTACCCTCTTGAGGAGGCTGATTATACTTACCTGTCAGCACACCACGACCTAAAGGCGACCACGGTGTTACTGCTAAATCAAAGGCTTTAGCCATGGGTAGCAAGTCTCGTTCTGGTGTTCGCTGAATCAAACTATATTCAATTTGCAGGGCGACAAACTGCGTCCATCCTTGGTATTGGGCAATGGTATTTGCTTGAGAAACGATCCAAGCAGGTGTGTCAGAAATGCCGATGTAAAGTACCTTACCTTGACGGATTACATCATCAAGCGATCGCAAGACTTCTTCAATCGGTGTTGTGAAATCCCAAGCGTGCAACCAGAATAAATCAATGTAATCGGTATTCAGCCGTTTCAGGCTACCTTCTAAAGACTGAATTAAATTCTTACGATGGTTTCCACTGGCGTTAGGATCGCCCTTCTTCACAGTCATCTGCAAGGGAAAGGAATATTTTGTCGCAAGTACAAAACGTTCTCGTTCTAAGCCAATCAATTCACCGACAATTTTTTCACTACTACCATCGGTATAACCGTTCGCGGTATCAATGAAATTACCCCCTGCTTCTACATAGCTATCAAACATTTTACGACTTTCGTCAACAGATGCACCCCAACCCCAATCTTCACCAAAGGTCATGGTTCCCAAGGAGAGTTCAGAGACTCTTAACCCGCTTTTGCCCAAGAGTTTGTATCTCATGAATATTTTCTCATTAATGAAAAAAAACTAAGCAAATACCATTCCAAAGGTATGATAACTGGAAACCGGGGGTGATGTTTGAAGACAAGCCCTTATTTGGATTGTCGTGCTATCTAAGAGAATGTTTCTAAACTATGAAGTTATATAAAGATGCAAGACAAACGCATCTTTATATAATAATGAATCTCAGAATCTAGATTCCCGATTTTTTGAAGAGTCGCGGATCTGGGCAGCAACTTTTGCTTAAGTAACTACCAGTTCACCCGAAAGTAGAATAAAATCGGTTGAGGTTCTTTTTGAGAATCAAGGCGATCGCTCTTACGCCTATGCTGGAGAAAGGATTAATCACCCTAGTACAGCTTTGTCTAAAACCATAATTATCGTTGCCCTCATTGCACGCGACGAACTTCCCCAAGTTCTGGGGGTTGGATCACCACTTGCGCTTCTAGCTGCTGACGATGTGGGATACAATTCTACGCGATTCACGTCGTAATCATGCCCGACATTTTTGATTGCGATCGCTATTTTCCAGTCTAATATTTTAAAATTTACCATCAGCGACAACTATCTAAAGAGTGAAACTTCTCCCTCTAGATTCAGCCATTAGTTAGTTTTATAAGTTGGATATATAGATTATCAATATATCATATCGCCAAGACACCTTTTATTTCTTAAATCTTGCTAAAGATCATGATATATTGAGCTTGACGACATTAACCCTCTTCGGCAATTATGAAGAAACGGCTATTAAAAGCCAATTATCCTACTGCTTGACTGCGATTTTATAACTGATAAAATCTCTTCCTGGCATTAAGTATCTTTATTGTTGCAACCTACGAAATCACCAAAGGATAGCTGCTTATCCTGATTAGTGTTATCTGCGGTTCTTTAAAAATCCAATACGAATCTTATACTATGTTTGGTAAAGATTTGGATAGATGTTATGAGATGTCAGAGCAGCTACTCATAATCTCCACCATTTGAATTTTCCAGAGTTAACGGTTGGATTTGTGTTTTACCTTGCGGGGCAAACTAAACAATCATCTGGATATTTGTATTCACTTAACCTTGCATTCAGTATTTTCCAATAGCCAATCCAAGAATTTGAAAAGAGGATATTTCCATGTCTAGTTTGTTTGGTAGATCATCAGCAAGGGTTGCTTTAATAGTTCTGGGAATGACAGCCGCGACAATAACTCCCATCCTAATTTCTCTCCCAGCTTCATCTCAAAATATTCCTCCATCTGCCACACCAGCGCCTGCTTCAACAGTTAACTTGTCTGATGTTTCCTCAGATTATTGGGCGCGTCCCTTCATTCAAGCCCTAGCTGACAATAACGTGATTGCAGGCTTTCCTGATGGCACCTTTAGGCCGAATCAAGCTGTGACTCGTGCTGAATTTGCCGCCCTAATTCAAAAAGCTTTCGGGAACCAAAACCGAGTTCGGCAATTAAGCGCAGGTGGATTTAGTGATGTTCCTACTGGCTATTGGGCGGCTTCTGCAATTCAGAGCGCCTACGAAACTGGATTTTTGGCAGGCTATCCTGGGAACGTGTTTTTACCAAATCAACAAATTCCTAGAGTGCAGGGTATCGTTGCTTTAGCAAATGGTTTGGGTTTGACTACTAGCAGTACTGGAGCAAGTAGTGATCTCAGCACTTACTACACAGACGCCTCAAGTATTCCGAACTATGCTGTTAATAGTGTGACAGCAGCAACCCAATCTAATCTTGTTGTTAATTATCCAGATATAAAACAACTCAATCCGCAACAGCCCCTGACTCGTGCTGAAGCTGCGGCACTTTTATATCAAGCTTTAGCTAAACAGGGACGGATACAACCGATTGCGAGCAATCTTCCAGCTAGTCAGTATATTGTCGGTGGAACTCAAACCGGTACCGATATTGTTTCTCTTGCTGCATCCAGTAGTTCTCTGACAACTCTGACTTCTTTATTAAAGACATCTGGTTTAGCAGATATTCTTCAACAGGCAGGTCCTTATACAGTTTTCGCTCCCACCGATGAGGCATTTGCGGCTTTACCTGCTGCTACTTTACAGCAGTTACAGCTACCAGAGAATAGAGAAGCATTGATTAAGATTTTGAGATATCATGTGGTTCCTGGTGCAGTAACAAGTAGTCAATTCTCACCTGGGGAATTGAAAACCTATGAAGATAGACCTGTAAATATTAAAATCGATCGCGCTAACAATCAAATCGTGGTGAATAATGCCAGAGTTATCCAGCCGGATATCAAAGCTAGCAATGGTATTATCCATGCAGTTAACCAAGTCCTGATCCCGCCTGATATTAACATTAGTCAGTTAATTAAATCACCAACAGCAACCACGCCTGCTGTTGAACCAGGTAGAGCTACTCGTGGTGGCAGAAGCTATATCGGAGTTGCTGGTAACATTGGTTTGAGCGGGGGTGATACAGCTCTAAGCGAGGGTAACTTTGCAGTGATCAGTAAACTTGGTCTGACACGCAATATATCAGTGCGACCATCGGTGATCTTTGGGGATAATACACTGTTTCTGGTTCCCTTGACTTTGGATTTTTCTCCCCGCACAGCAGGTACGGTGGGCGAAAGAACCTATAGTATATCTCCTTACATAGGTGCTGGCGTAGCTATTGCAGCTAATACCAATACTGATTTTGGATTACTACTAACTGGTGGTGTAGACGTTCCTCTCGGTTCTAAATTTACGCTAACAGGTGGTGTAAATGCTGCTTTTATGGATCAAACTGATGTAGGGTTACTATTCGGACTTGGGTACAACTTCTAAGTAAATAAAAGTAGAATACGCGGTAGGTAGAACAGCTAGCGCGTATTCTGCTATGTCCCATCAAATTTAAAACAGCTATAACAGTAATTTGGCATCAAACTGGATTAAGATCGCTTGATGGCTAAAGTAAGTCCATCGGCGATGGGGACAAGGGAAAGGGTAATACGTTCGTCATGATGTAACTTTTCGTTGAGCGCCCGCATAGTTTGGGTGCTTTCATCTTGATATCGCGGGTCAGCAACTTTTCCCGACCATAAAACATTATCAATAGCAATCAATCCACCTGGACGTATCAATTGTAGCGATCGCTCGTAATATCCATCATAATTTTCTTTATCGGCATCAATAAAGGCAAAATCAAATGTCTCGGCTTGCCCAGTTGCCAACAGCCGATCTAAAGTTTCCAAAGCTGGCGCCAATCGCAGATCGATTTTATCAGCAACTCCGGCTTCTTGCCAATATCGGCGCGCGATCGCAGTAAATTCTTCACTCACATCAGCAGCGATAATTTTCCCATCAGCCGGTAGTGCCAAAGCTACAGAAAGTGAGCTATAACCCGTAAACACTCCAACTTCCAGGGTTTTCTTCGCTCCAATTAACTCTACCAAAAGTCTCATAAACTGACCTTGTTCTGGTGAAATCTGCATTCCACTTCGGGGATGGCTGGCAGTTTCTTGGCGCAACTTCAAAAGAATCTCCGGTTCCCGCAGCGAAACGGATAAAAGGTAATTATAGAGTTGGTTATCAAGACCTATAGACTGTTTTGGCATGGTAGCTCAGAAAATTGAAAGAATCTATAGTTATACTATCGCTCAATAGTAGTTTATTAGGAATCCCAGTCAGCTTAATCTTTGTCGTCTTCATTGTACAGAATGAATTCTGACTCCTGAATTCTGTTTGATTAAAATTTATGAATCGTCCTCGAATTATTCAACCTGGTCAAAGCTATACATTTAGTAAGTATTTTGAACTACCTTTTTCTCCTGGAGATATTCTGGCTGAATTGGGTTGTGATTACCAACGTGAACGCTTAAACGCCAAGAAAAACAGATAACCGAAGACTTCAAATTATATCGAGTTCCAGAAGAATTAACTGAATTAATTAAGATTTTGCTTGGCATACTAGGCAATTAAACGTGGGTGTAAAAATGCCAAAGCTTTTCTACATAATCATAGTAGCTAACGCCATCATCAGAAAGTCGAAGATTCGTTAGCCCATTTAATTAAATCTGTATATATGGTTTAACTGTCATTCGCCATGACTAACAGTTGAATCAAGAGGAGGAATTTGATTGGCGGTTAATGTCACAACTTGCCCATCTTGCCAAATGCTAATAGATTCCCCTAATCGGCGGTGTCTTTCAATAGCTTTAGCAACAGCAGCTTTGACACCAGCATCAATTTTTTGATGGATTTCTGTTAGGGGAATTTGCGCTTTATTCCCTAGTTGTAATTTGATTCCAGATTTGAGGTTCATAGATAATTGTTTCCTGATTGATATGTGATGCAGCCACTAATAGAGGTTCAGACCCAGAATTATCATAGATGATCCAAGTATCACATATAGGTAAATACAAGTTAATTAGGTTGCTGCGTCCGCGTTCATAGCGACGGCGAATAGTATCTTCTCTTATGTTGTGACCACCACTTTCTACACGTCTGCATACCCGTGCGATCGCTAATTCGGGACTTTGTAACCAAAAGTAAATTAAGTTGATAATATAACCTTTGTTTTTAGATTCTCTCAAGAATCTGGCAAAGTTACGAGCCACTAATGTGATTTCAAAAGCAAAATCAGCTTCAGCATTCACCAAAGTTTCTAGTCTTTCTAACATTAATCGTCCGGCTTGACTGGCTACCGATTCCGGGTTAAAAGGAGAAAGTCCGGCTGCTATTTCATCGGCATTGACATATTCAAATACTTCTAGGAAGTAGGGAAGGATTTGCAAGGCGGCGGTAGTTTTACCAGAACCGTTTGCACCGCCGATAATGTACAGGTTGGGCATTATTATAATGGTAATGCTAATTGTGCGGGTGATTGGGGCTGAGATTTGGTCTTTTTCTTGGTTTTGGTTGCGATGCCTACGGTGGCAAGCTACGCACGCCTTCTTGCTCAAAGTCGTCAAACACCAATTTCGCAAATCGAGAAAAACGAATCTACGGCGATTACTTAAGCGCCTGGTGCAAAAATATGGTTATCCACCAGAAAAGCAGGAGAAGGCGACGGTGCTGCAACAGGCGAGTAATTAGGAAATTTGAAAACCTGCCAAAATGGCAACCCGATTCTGATTAACCAAGTTAAATTGTAGAAGATAAACGACTTGAAGGGTTTTGTTATGAGTGACTACCACGTAAGCAAATTCCTTTTGTAAAACACTATCTACTAAGTGATTTACAAAAATAAAAAACTATCTATACCAATTATTTGCAGACTATTTTTATCAGCAGATAAATATCAATAATCAGGTTTGGCATTTGCTGCAACAGGAATATTAAATGCGTCTGGGCGTTGTTGTTGAAACACGCATTAGCCCCCAAATAACGGGCAACGTCTGTATACATTCCTGTTCACTTCAGCGGCAAATGGCAGAGTGGGAGTTTGAAAGCTGACTGATATGCTTCCTCCCACTCTCTTTTTATTTAGCGATTTCTAATTGAGATGCTCCTATTAAAACATGAACTGTCTTTAGAAGTCAGTATCTTGTAAAAACTTAAGAATCGCTGCATTCAACTCCTCAAAAGCACCAGTTGAGGCATCATGACAGCAGTTAGACAAAACTTGTAATTTAGAATTGGGGATATGCTGATGCAATTTTTCACCATGACTAACAGGAAACCAACTATCTTGATCACCCCACAAAACTAGTGTAGGACACTTAATCGCACTCAGGTTATTTTGAATTTTGGTGAGCATATTAGGCTTATTTAATTGCCAATTCTCAATTTCTCGCGCTGCTATTTGCAACTCTTCGGCGACTTTTGAAACCGTACCCGGCAGATCAATAAATGGGTAAGTTATCCAATAGACATCTTCCTGTGTCAAAATTGACGGATCAAATAATACCCTACGTCTTTCTATTGCCATAATTTCTCTAAATAGGGGTGCAAACAAATATGCCAGACGTAAGAAGTCAATTGTTTGCATTATTTCCAGGGGCGTTTGGGCAAGTAACCACATAGCCCAATGGGGTAAATGTTCAGTAAAAACAGGTACGTTTACTACTACAAGCCGCCCGATTAATTGCGGATTTTCTTGAGCAAGGGCAAGGGCAACTAATCCCCCCAGAGATTCAGCCACAATTACTGCGGGTTCATCACATAATGCCTGAATAATTCTTTGAAACTCAATAACTTGATGGCCGTTGTCTTCTCTACGAAACACTGGTTTTTCGGAAAAACCAAAACCTTTAGCATCAAAACAAATTACTCGATAAAATTTAGATAATGGTTCTATACTGTGCCGCCAGTTATAGCTCCAGCTACCCATGCCATGTAATAAAATTAACGGTTTACCTCTACCTTTTTCGCCATAAGCAATTTGTACAGGATAGCCTTTAGCATCAGTAATAACTAGACTTTGCCGCCCTTTAGGAAAAGTAGCTTGCCACCAATCTTTCATTCCGTTATCAATAAATAATTTAACCGCCAGTTAAGGCGTTCCACAATATTCTAATTAGGATGACGGGTAATGCTACTAAAATAATGGAGATTAGCAACAATCCAGCAAAAACGGCAAAGATAAACCACCTGTCTGCACTCCTTTGCTGGCTGGGAAACTTTAAGTACTCTTCCAATAACTTGATATTATAACTGTTAGCTGTCCAGGCAAAATCAAATAAGTCTCCTAAAACTGGGACAGCGCCTACTAAGCCATCAATGATCACATTCAAAACCATTTTGCTTAAAGTGGCTCTAGATACACCGAGCCGCGCCGCTTCTAAGATGATGTAGCTAGAAAACATGACTCCCAAAAAATCACCACCAATAGGTATTAGTCCGATAATTGGATCAAGACCAAAACCAATCTTCGTACCAGGAATGGTAATAACATTATCCAGCAGCCGACTTAACTGACGCAGGCGCTTCAAGGTGGGTGCTTTGGTATCAGGTTCAATCATCGAAAATCGAGGAGAAGAATCAGGCATAAAGGCGATCGCTAACTTTATATTGAATCGTTAAATATTTGACTTGTTTACTGAGCTTTTGCAAAAATTTCCTCAGAGATTTTAGCTATATTTACAAATTAATATTTTTCGGGAGATTCTGACTGTGCTTTTGGGCGCATATGTTCGCCCACAGTCACATTCAACTGATCACCGATTAACACAACAGCAGCGCTCATCCACAGCCAGAGCATTAAAACTATCACAGCCCCTACAGCACCATAGACTTTATTATAGTTGCCAAAATTCGCCACATAAAGCCGAAATAGGGCAGACAATATTGCCCAGAAAACAGCTGCTAAAATTGCTCCAGGCATCATTGGTGTGCCTGAGTTCCACTGGCTTGGGCCATAGCGATAGACAAAGCCAAAGGCGACAGCAACAATAGTTAAAGCTAAAGGCCAGCGTAACAACTGCCAAAGATGCACCAAGAAGATCAAAGAACCATTTTCGCGCACTACCATTGCCAAGAGCCAATCGCTGGTAAACACTAAAAAAGAAGCCAGCACTAAAAGTAACATAGTACCGACTGTTAATCCCAGAGAGACGAGCTTGGCTTTCCAAAAGGGGCGCATCTTTCCTGGAGGAATTAGATGGATTTGATCGAGGGCTGTCATAGCAGTACTCACCGCCCCAGAAGCAGCCCAAATTGCTAATATAAAGCTCAGAGAAAACAAACTACTGTTTTTGGAGTTGGTAATTTCTGTGGTGGCAAAATCACGAATCAGATCCAGGGCTTGTTCAGGTAGAACTTGACTTAGTTGAACCGCCAGTTTATTAAAGGTGGCTTGCAAAGATTCTGCTAATAAGCCAATGGCTGTGATGAAAGCAAGAATTGCTGGAAACAGCGATAACATGGCATTGAAGGCGATTTCCGAGGCGAGTCCCAAAAGTCGTCTTTCGGTTGTCCTGGTAAAAGTTTTTTTGAGTGTGCGCCAATTGAGGTGGCGAAAAAAGCGGATAAAACGAGGCTTTGACATGATTTAGTAATGGCGAGTGGGGAGTGGGCTTGCCGTGAGCGTAGCCGAATGGGAGTGGGGAGTGGGTTTCAAGGATAAGGTGTTGGACATAAAAGTTGTATATTAGCTGTAAGTAAAACTATTGTGGGTTGGGCATCTCATCCGACATCCCGCCCAGAACTGAAGTTCGGGGCTAATAGCGAAAGTCCACTCAAGTGGACTAAAATTTTCGTTTTTATAAAGTATAGCTATCTACATCGCTGAAAAAAATCTTGTATTTAGTCCTCTTGAGAGGACTTTCGCTATTAGCCTTGGAATAAATTCCAAGGCTCTATGGCAATGAAGCGGAAAATTTATCAAAATGTTGGTAATCACAAGCCCTTGAAAGGTGGGGAGTGGGGAGAATAACAAATGACTAATGACTAATGACTAATGACTAATGACTAATGACTATTAAACTTGTTCGCTGCTGAGATGAGCGATCGCTTGTTTAATCCAATCTTCTACGTATGCGTCTTTGGCTAGTCCAATGTCTTCACTCACTACATGCAGAGCGTGACTGACCTCATGGGCAGTATATCCCAAAGCGAAGAGAGTCATTTGCACTTCTTCAAGAATTCCCGGTGCTGGGCCACCTGTGGCGACGAAGAACCCGGCGGATTTGCGCCACTCGACTAATTTGCTTTTCAGTTCCAAACAAATGCGTTCAGCGATTTTCTTACCAACACCGGGAGCCTGAATTAAGATTTGTGTATTGCCAGCGATAATTGCTTGGACTAAATCTGGTAGTTCCAGAGTGTCCAATAGTGCGATCGCTAAGGCTGCACCAATACCGCTAACAGTCAGCAATTGGCGAAATAAATCGCGTTCGGATGGCGAAGCAAAGCCATATAGTAACGGCACTTCTTCCCGAATTTGGAAATGCGTAAAAATTTGCGCCACTCCTCCCGACTGTGGTAAATGGTTTGCTAGCCGTTGAGGAACTTGCAAATCATACCCCAAGCCATTCACTTCCAGAGTCAGGATGACGCGATTAGCGCCAATTGTTTGGATACCAGCGACTATACCTTTTAGATAACTAATCATTCCAAGAGACCAAAATATTTTAATCCTTCGATAATTCCACCTGCACAAAAACATGAAGCCAGGTAGTGGTAGTCAGAGGGATACTCATTGTGCCATTGGAGTAACTCTTTTCGGGCATTCCCCACAATGATTCCCCGTTCGTTGCCTACAGCAAATAAAGCAATATCATTACCTGAATCACCACAGACAACTGTTTGTTCTGCTGCAAATTTCCACTTTTGGCGTAAAAACTGCATTGCCTGACCTTTATCGCTGCTATGGGGCACAATGTCAAGGTCAATCCCACTACTGTAGATTAACTTTACATTTAATTTATATTTCTGCAACTCCGCTTCAAGTTGTGGTAGAACATTTGCAGATGAATCTTGTTCTAGGAAAAAACTCACTTT
>NZ_JBTYKD010000097.1:0-8771 GCF_054880495.1 Nostoc sp. | reverse complement strand
TCGTATTTTTCTCGACTGCCTCGCTTTGCTAACTCCCCTAGATAAATTTCAGTTGTTAGTGCAGCGATTTTCTCCGCAACTGCTGTCGCCACAAACTGATCGATAGAAATTCCGTCTTGTTTGGCAAGTTCCTGCAAACTTTTGTACAAAGAGTCAGGAAGCTTAACGCTGAAGTTGCTCATGACAATGCTCCAATAGATTGCAAAAACTCCGCAGGTGTCAATATTTTTATCCCAAACTGCTCAATGCCATTGAAGTCACGAGCGAATAGAAACCCTATTAACTCAAAAAACTGGCTTTAATTAAAGCCAGTTTTTTGAAGCTATTGCAATTTATAGCAAAAGCTCAAAGCCGAATATTAATGGAACACACTTGAGAAGATATTATTAAACTTTCTCATTACAATGTCAAGATTTCACTACTTACCTCAGCAAAACTTGCCATTAGATATCGCCACTTCCCTTAAATTCTCAGGCTGTGCTGACAAACTCTTGTCACCAAAATGCTGATTCATCAACGCGGGAACCTGTGCAGCTTGAATTCGGCTATGGCGGGTTTTATCTGGCATTACTAAATTCGGCCCAGCTTTACAGTTTTTCATGCAACCAGTGCCCTTGATTGTAACTTGGTCTTCTAAACCGCGATCGCTTAAAGCCGCCTCCAACGCCTGACAAACTGCTTTACCACCGCGTTTCATGCAATCAGACTTTTGACATACCAAAATCGTGGCTTTAGTTTTAGCTGGTTTTACCTTGACATTATCAATATATGGGGGTTCTTCTACTGGAGTAGTCGTGTGAACTCTCTCCATCTCAGAACGCGCCGCCATCACACGTTCAGCTTTCAGTGTAACTTTGTCTTTTTTTATATCGTATTCTTTATAGCCAACAACTTGTAGCCAAGTACCTGGTTGTAACCGCAAATCAAAAGCAGCGCGTAAATGTTTAGCTAGTTTAATGTAAGACTCACCCTCATGAGTCGCCAGCAGTAAGCCTTTAAGCTTATAGCCATCTTTAATAACAAACTCTATAAACCTGCCCTCAAGGCAAAATTCTGATCCTTCTATAGTCTGGGATGTACTCATTTTTTTGACCTATTTTAACTAATACAAGCTATCAAGTGAGAGATTCTCAGCAGCAGCCACAGATTATAACTATTGATAGCGACTATACCAGCAGCGCTCAAGAGTCAAAATCTGGTCTTGACGGGAGGCTGTAAATCGCCGATTCACACTCCAAAGTTGAATAGCTGTCAGAGGAGAGCCAATTTCAACTTTTAATGGCTGGTTAGCCGCACAACTACAGGGAATGTCTAATTCCTTTAGGCGATGATAGACTTGCCAGCGATCTGCCCAATTCACCTCTACAAGGTGCTTTATTTCTATTTCTGAACTAGATGATTTCAAGAAAATTGCCCTCAAAGTGCAACAAACTTGCAGTAACTACTAAGATTTAGCTCCCTGCTTTTTAAAAGTCTTAGGAGTTTAGCCTCTGCACACCAGCATACATTAAGTGCAAATAATTATCATTAATTTTTGGAAAAAATAAAATTTTTGCAGCGATCGCATAGTGAAATCAGAGCGGGATAACCCAGACAAGGGGGACAAGGGAGAAATTATACCCTGTTTTCTCCTACTCCCGACTTCCATTGTAAAAATGCACACTTAAGTTCTCATGTCAATAATAATGATAAATATATGCAGTTTGATGAACGTGCCATCATCCAGCAAACAATAAACTTGAGACTTTTAGTCAGCAAAAATACAAAATATTGTGATGGCGAATCGGCTTGCTCTTAATTATTAAAATGTTAATATGTAAGAAATAAGCAGTTAAAATCTATAATTGCTAAAGACCGAGGAGAACAATGTCAGAAACGCAAACTTTGTTACGCAATTTTGGTCATGTATATGACAATCCCGTATTACTGGATCACAGCGTCACTGCTCCAGTTACAGAAGGATTTAACGTTGTATTAGCTAGTTTCCAGGCACTATACTTGCAGTACCAAAAGCATCATTTTGTAGTTGAAGGCTCAGAATTTTACTCTCTGCATGAGTTTTTTAACGAAAGCTACGACCAAGTACAAGACCACGTTCATGAAATTGGAGAACGCTTGGATGGACTAGGTGGTGTGCCAGTAGCGACCTTCAGCAAATTGGCAGAATTAACTGTTTTTGAGCAAGAATCTGAAGGCGTATATTCCTCTCGCCAAATGGTAGAAAATGACCTAGCCGCAGAACAAGCGATTATTGGCGTAATTCGCCGCCAAGCTGCTCAGGCAGAGAGTTTAGGCGATCGGGGCACACGCTATCTATACGAAAAGATTTTGTTGAAGACTGAGGAACGTGCTTATCATTTGTCTCACTTCCTCGCCAAAGACAGCTTAACATTAGCGTTTGTCCAAGCTGCTCAAAGCTAAAACTTTGATCATCTAGATTTGTCTACCTAGACTCCAAGAAAAAGTTGGCAGGACTACTTCTTAAAAAATTATAAAAATGGCAGAGAATGGCATTCCTATTTCTCTGCCATTTTTAATTTAAGTAAAGATATGCACATAATATTTAACATTGAAAATATTTAGCAATTAGCTAGTTAAGATAGATTTTTATCAAACAAATTTATTTGTCCTGAATAATCAGATAGATACATACCAAAATAAATCACCATTTGTTGCAAGCTGTCATCAGCTTAAAGAATAAAGATTCGCAAAAGCTTAATAAATTTAAGCATCACAATTAAATAAAATTAGAAATACAAAATAATTGTTGGGCATTGGGCACTTGTACTGAGCTAAGTCGTTGGCGCAGCCTCTCGTAGAGAAGTATTGGGCATTCGTTATTTTCTCCTTGTCTCCCTTATCCCCCTTGTCTCCCCCATCTCCCCCACTCCCCACCCCTCTTTATAATCAAACTTAGAAAATCTTAATAATAAAAAGCACGACAGGGGGTAAAGACCCTTAAAATAATCAGGATTTGTATTCTCGTACTCCAACACAACTACTATGCCTCGCCGTGACGACCTTCGGAAGATTCTACTGTTAGGCTCTGGTCCAATTGTGATCGGACAAGCCTGTGAGTTTGACTACTCTGGCACTCAAGCCTGCAAAGCGCTGCGAGAAGAAGGCTATGAAGTGGTTTTGGTCAACTCTAACCCTGCAACGATTATGACCGACCCGGAAACGGCCGATCGCACTTACATTGAGCCGTTGACACCGGAATTGGTCGAAAAAGTCATTGAGAAAGAACGCCCTGATGCTCTTTTACCCACGATGGGAGGACAAACCGCCCTCAACCTCGCCGTTGCTTTAGCCAAAAATGGGGTGTTGGAAAAGTACGGCGTTGAGTTAATCGGCGCTAAACTACCAGCGATTGAAAAAGCCGAAGATCGAAAACTTTTTGGTCAGGCAATGGCAAAAATCGGGGTAGCTGTGTGTCCCAGCGACACAGCCGAATCTTTGGAAGAAGCCAAAGCTGTTGCCCGTCAAATTGGTACTTATCCCCTAATTATTCGTCCCGCTTTCACAATGGGCGGAAGTGGCGGTGGGATTGCCTACAACAAAGAAGAATTTGAAGAAATGGCACAGGTAGGTATAGATGCTAGCCCCGTTTCGCAAATTCTCATTGACCAATCTTTACTCGGCTGGAAAGAATATGAACTCGAAGTGATGCGTGACTTGGCAGATAACGTGGTGATTATCTGCTCCATCGAAAACCTTGACCCTATGGGTATCCACACCGGCGACTCGATTACCGTCGCTCCCGCGCAAACCCTCACTGATAAAGAATATCAACGGCTGCGGGATATGGCAATCAAAATCATCCGCGAGATCGGTGTAGAAACTGGCGGTTCTAATATTCAATTTGCCGTGAATCCGGTTAATGGGGATGTGGTTGTAATTGAGATGAACCCCCGCGTTTCCCGCAGTTCAGCTTTATCTTCCAAAGCCACGGGTTTCCCGATCGCTAAAATTGCCGCAAAATTGGCTGTAGGCTACACCCTGGATGAAATTCAAAATGACATCACTAAGAAAACTCCGGCATCCTTTGAGCCGACAATTGACTATGTGGTGACAAAAATCCCGCGCTTTGCCTTTGAAAAGTTCCCCGGTTCCGAACCAGTGCTGACAACCCAAATGAAATCAGTCGGGGAAGCAATGGCAATTGGGCGGACGTTCAACGAATCCTTCCAAAAGGCGCTGCGATCGCTCGAAACAGGACGCGCTGGTTGGGGTTGCGACAAAGCTGAAAAATTACCCAGTGGTGAACAAATTCGCGCCCAATTGCGGACACCTAACCCCGATCGCATTTTCGCCGTGCGTCATGCCTTGCAGCAAGGGATGACTATTGAGGAAATCTACGAACTCACCGGTATTGACCGATGGTTCCTAGATAAATTGCAACAACTGCTAGATGTGGAAAAATTCCTGAAGCGGACACCCTTACAGCAATTGACAAAAGAGCAACTTTATGAAGTGAAGCGGGACGGATATAGCGATCGCCAGATTGCCTATGCCACCAAAACCACCGAAGATGAAGTTCGCGCCTACCGCAAGTCACTAGGAATCATCCCAGTTTATAAAACTGTGGACACCTGCGCTGCTGAATTTGAAGCGTTTACCCCCTACTACTATTCTACCTACGAACAAGAAACAGAGGTTTTACCAGCAACCAAGCCAAAAGTGTTGATTTTGGGTGGTGGCCCCAACCGCATTGGACAGGGAATTGAGTTTGATTATTGTTGTTGTCACGCCGCCTATGCCTTGAAAGATGCGGGGTATGAGACAATTATGGTCAATTCCAACCCAGAGACAGTTTCGACAGATTACGATACCAGCGATCGCCTTTATTTTGAGCCTTTAACAAAAGAAGATGTCCTTAACATCATCGAAACTGAAAATCCAGTCGGGGTGATCATCCAGTTTGGCGGACAAACACCGCTAAAGTTGGCTCTGCCCTTACAAGAATTTCTCAGCAATGATACCTCTGGACTACTCACTAAAATTTGGGGGACATCACCAAATTCCATCGACATGGCAGAAAACCGGGAGCGGTTTGAAAAGATTCTCCAACAGTTGAATATTGCTCAACCGCCTAATGGTATTGCTCGGACTTACGAAGATGCGCTGATTGTCGCCAAACGTATAGGCTATCCAGTGGTGGTGCGTCCTAGCTATGTGTTAGGGGGACGGGCGATGGAAATCGTTTATTCCGATGCTGAGTTGGAACGCTACATGACTTTTGCGGTGCTAGTTGAACCAGAACATCCGATTTTGATTGATAAGTTTTTGGAAAACGCGATTGAAGTTGATGTCGATGCGATCGCTGATCATACAGGACGGGTGGTAATTGGTGGCATCATGGAACACATCGAACAAGCCGGAATTCACTCAGGAGATTCCGCTTGTTCTTTACCTTCCATTTCCTTATCACCAGCAGTTCTCAATCAAATTCGCACTTGGACGGTGCAGCTAGCACAAGCGCTGTCAGTCGTGGGGTTGATGAATATTCAATTTGCCGTTGTCGGCGCAAGCAGTTATTCTCCCCAAGTTTACATTCTGGAAGCCAACCCCCGTGCCTCCCGCACAGTCCCATTTGTATCTAAAGCAACGGGCGTACAGTTGGCGAAACTAGCATCCTTAATTATGTCAGGCAAAACCTTAGAGGAGTTACACTTCACTGAGGAAGTTATCCCCACGCATATTGCCGTCAAAGAAGCAGTATTACCCTTTAATAAATTCCCTGGAACTGATACAATATTAGGCCCAGAAATGCGATCTACTGGTGAGGTGATGGGGATTGACAGTGACTTTGGCCGTGCCTTTGCCAAAGCCGAAATGGGTGCTGGAGAGCGTTTACCGCTAACGGGAACCGTATTTGTATCAATGAGCGATCGCGATAAAGCTGCTGCCGGTGGTGTGGTGAAGGAATTTATCGATTTAGGCTTTAAAGTGATGGCTACCCTTGGTACACGGCGAGTTCTTCTCGAACACGGGTTAGATATCGAGTTGGTGTTGAAACTCCATGAAGGTCGTCCCCACGTCCTAGATGCAATCAAAAACCAGAAAATCCAACTGATTATCAACACACCTTCAGGGGAAGAAGCCCAGACTGATGCTAGGTTAATCCGTCGCACAGCCTTAGCTTACAAAATTCCGATCATTACTACCATCGCCGGCGCAAAAGCTACCGTCGCCGCCATCCGTTCCTTACAAAATACGACTTTGGACGTAAAAGCCATCCAAGATTACTGCGCGATCGTGAGGGAGTAGGGAAAGACGCGATTAATCGCGCCTGTACTAGGGAATGGGGATAGGGGGGACAAAGAGAATAATCAATGCCCTATGCCCCATGCCCAATGCCCAAGAAAAATTAAGCAATTGTTATAAGAGAATGACTATAGTTCTCATTAAGATATCTTGACAAATATGAGGAAGCTTACTTTGAGCCAGATAATTTCTTAAATTTACTTCTAGTTAGCCTTGAGAAAAAGGGTGACATTGCATGAACTGGAACAGCCAGAAAATTTAATGTCGCCATCTAGCCAAAACATTCTCATAAATGTTACAATTGTTAATAAGGCTCCAATAGAAAAATGTTTAAGAAGCTACCTTTTATCTAACTGTAGATTTATCTAACTGTAGATACTTGTGAAAAGTAGGAAATAACTGTAATTTTTAGCAGTTAAGAAGCCTAAATTTGATTATTATGAGCAGCCGACGAGTTTATCGGGCGCGTAAATTGCAAACCAGAGCAGGGTTCCCAGTCTGACTGGGTAGCACCCTCACAAAGCATCTATCCGTTAATGACCCTACCGCCAAACCCATCATTACCAAAGAGTAGCGCCATGAAGACCGCTCAGACAGCCACAGACCTCGTGCGGACTTACCTGCGTGAGATTGGCCGTGTGCCACTCTTAACCCACGAGGAAGAGATTTTCTATGGTAAGCAAGTGCAACGTTCCTGCGCTTTGCAGCAATCAAGAGAATGTCTTGCCACCCAGTTAGATCGTCAACCGACTCTAGAAGAGTGGGCTAAAGCAACAAAGCTAGAACCAGCAGACTTGAACGAAGCGATCGCTGATGGTGAAATTGCCAAGCGCAAGATGGTAGAAGCCAATTTGCGCCTGGTAGTGTCCGTTGCCAAAAAGTACATAAAGCGCAACGTCGATTTGCTGGACTTGATCCAAGAAGGTAGTATTGGTATGCAACGTGGCGTAGAAAAGTTTGACCCCACCAAAGGGTACAGATTTTCTACCTATGCCTATTGGTGGATTCGGCAAGCGATCACTCGTGCTATAGCCGAAAAAGCTCGTACCATTCGGCTGCCGATCCACATAACCGAAAAATTAAATAAGATTAAAAAAGCACAGCGTCAATTGTCTCAAAAATTGGGACGCGCTCCGACAGCTGGTGAGCTAGCTCAAGAATTAGAATTGACCCCCAAACAAGTACGAGAGTATCTAGAAAAGGCGCGTTTGCCCCTTTCCTTGGATTTGCGGCTGGGTGATAATTACGACACCGAACTCGGAGAAATGCTGGAAGATCCAGGAGCGTCTCCAGAAGAGTTTGTCATGCAATCTTCTCTATCTTATGACTTAAATCGCCTGATGGGGGATTTAACGCCACAACAGAGGGAAGTGATCACTCTGCGCTTTGGCTTAACTGATGGGCAAGCCCTGACTCTGGCTAGAATTGGTGAAATACTGAACATCAGTCGCGAACGAGTCCGGCAAATCGAGCGCGAAGCCTTAACCAAACTTCGCAAGTCTAAAGCCAGCATGGATGAATATTTGGCAAGTTAGGAGTTAAGAGTGAGGAGTGATGAGTTTTTAATTAACTCTCACTTCTCAGTTTATTTGTTAATGATTGGGGTGAGAAAATACGCTGACTTTGGTACGGTTACACCTACTTCCACTCTTACCTTAGGTTGTTACATTAGTTGACAGGAAGACAAAATAGCTAGCTAAGTCAAATCCAAAACAGGTATTTAATATTCAAATCATAAGCACGTCAGCCAGTAATGGTAGTTAAGGAGCTAAAAAATGAGTAACCCATCCAATCGCGTCTCAGAATTTTTTAATAGCGAATCAGAAACTAGCGATTTATTATGGCAGTACGTTAAATCCTTGAGTCCAGAGACAGTTACCCAGCTATCCAAACCCACGTCTGCCGAAGTTTTTCAGGTGATGGAACGGAATATTACAGGACTATTGGGTAATTTACCTTCAGAACACTTTGGTGTTACTGTAACCACAAATCGGGAAAATCTGGGTCGGCTTCTGGCTTCTGCGATGATTAGTGGTTATTTCTTGCGTAACGCTGAACAGAGAATGGATTTTGAAATCGCCCTACAAGGAACTGAAACCAACAATAGCCAAATTGATTAGACTAAAATTTAGCTTAAATAGTAGAAGCCTCTCACCTACCCGATAGGGAGGTGATGAGATGAATACAGGTGAGTGACGAATTGACCAACGAGCAAAACCATCGCATAGCGAAATCAGCAATGTTGGTCGATGATAGCGAAGCGTTAGCGGGTACTCCCGCGTCGGAATGAACACTTTGTTGGTTTTCTTCAAAATATTTTATATAATTTTAATCACATAGGTGTAACTCAATTAAATGCTGAAAAGCAGCCGATGAAAAAAGTTCAAAATTATCTCCAAAAGTCCCTAGGGCATAGTGGCTCTAGAGCTTCAGTTAATGTCCTCCTAGAGGAGTCGCCCAGATGCCCACACTCACCCTCATTGGGAGTGTGTGGAGTATGTCAC
>NZ_JBTYKD010000096.1:0-35208 GCF_054880495.1 Nostoc sp. | reverse complement strand
ACGAGAGCCTTTGGTTACTGGGCTCTCGTGTCGCCCACCCCACAAGTAGTAGTAATTTATTTCTTGGAAGTCCCTAAGAGTAGGCGGACTCGCTAACGTAATTCGTAATTCCCAGATCCCCGACAACTTTTACGAAGTCGGGGATGTACTTACTTACCTAGGATTTGTAATAATGCTTGTCGATAAATTTTTAAACCCTCTGCATTCAGATGGTCGCCATCACTGGTCAAATTTTGTTTAAGGACATTATTCTCATACAATGGTGCTAGTCCTGCTGCTGCAACTGGCACTTTTTCTGTTTCACCAACTTGATTAATCAGAGCATTAATTTGTTCCACTTTAGAAAGTGGGGCTGATACAGTTGGATCTAAGCTTGCTGCAACTGTTGAATAAAAAGCTGGAATGAGAAAAATCTCTTTAGTTCCCATTGTGCGGACAAGTGCGATCGCTTCTTGCAGATTTTTGCGAAACAACTCATCACTAATTCCATACCAGGCATCATTTCCACCGATGGCAATAATGGTTTTTTCACATTTCACCTTGGTAGGAATTAAACTTTTCAGTTGTTCGAGTAATGAGATTGTACTTAGGCCATTTAACCCAAAATTAAAAGTACCACTCCCAAGGGTATTGCCAAGTTCAGCCGAGATAGAATCACCAAATAAGCAACCTGAGAACTGTTTATTTTGGGCGGCGAGTATCTGATATTGTAGTGCAATTTGCCCTAAAGGTGAAGAACTTACCTCGTCTTTCGGCGGCGTATTAACAGAACCAGAAGATAAATTTGCCATGCTGACTAATTTGGAAATTTTTGGCACGTCAAGGACTAGTTGCTTACTAGGATACGCTTCTAGAAAACTGATTACTCCTAGACCTTCTGGTGATTTTGCTGCTAAGATAATCGCAGATCGTAGCGCTTGTATACTGCCTTGATCAGGACGAGCGATCGCGGAGCGTGTTGGAAAGACAGTCGCTTGGGAAGCAAAATATAAAATTTGCTTGCCCATTCCTGTATTTATGAGCTTATCTAAAGCCGCAATATCTAGAGACATTTTCACCTGAAGAGTATCTTGAAACTTCTGTTTCTCTTTAGGGCTGAGATAACCTAAGAAAGATTGCAAATCGGCTGAAACCTTTTGCGTCTCGCCATAGTTGCGTATATCTGCCACCGGGAGCGATTGCTCAAACAAACCGTACCTAACAACAATTTTTTCGGCTGCTAAACTTGGCAATAAACTAAAACAACTATGTAGCAGTAAAAATATTAAGCACCCAGATAGGCATATTAAAAGACGATAGAAATATTTCATCACAGAAAATAATGGAATAGTCAATAGTCAATAGTCAATGGTTAAGGGTCAAGAGTCAAGAGTCAAGAGTCAATATTTAATAGTCAAAGGTTAAACTTTCATGTTTTAAGAAACTTTCCCATTCGCCACTCTGCCTTTATCTCAATAGCCAAACCTAATTTGGGAATACTCAATCTAGTAGGCGTGAGGATAGAACCGTGGTAGAAGAAGGCGCATATTGGCTAGCTTGGGCGCAAATTTCTGGAATTGGCCCGGTATTACTGCGACGGCTGCAACAGCATTTTGGGACGCTGGCAAATGCTTGGAACGCTACCAAGGTACAGTTAGGAGAGGTGGAGGGTTTTGGTTTTCAGACACTAGAAAAAGTAGTACAACAGCGATCGCGCCTACACCCTGAACAGCTATTCACCAAGCACCAGCAGGAAAATTCCCATTTCTGGACACCAGCAGATACCGATTATCCCCGCTTACTGCTGGAAACTCCGAATCCACCGCCAATTTTATACTATCGCGGTGAAGTCGAACTCCAAGAAAATCTCGGACAAAAACCGATGGTTGGGATTGTTGGAACCCGCCAACCCTCAGAATATGGTATCCGTTGGACTCGCCAAATTAGTACAGCTTTGGCTAAAAATGGCTTTACAGTTGTTTCTGGTATGGCAGAGGGAATTGACACAGAAAGCCACATCGCCGCCATGAAAGCAGGTGGACGCACGATCGCAGTTTTGGGGACTGGTGTAGATGTCATTTATCCACATAAAAATCGGGATTTGTACAAGCAAATTTTGACGGCAGGGTTAGTCGTGAGTGAGTACCCCACAAAAACCCCACCCGATCGCACGCACTTTCCCCGTCGCAACCGAATTATTGCAGGCTTAAGCCGCGCCATCCTGGTAATGGAAGCGCCGTTAAAATCTGGTGCCTTAATTACAGCTACCTACGCGAATGAATTTGGTAGAGATGTCTATGCATTACCTGGAAGACTGGACGATCATCCATCCCAAGGGTGCTTAAAGTTACTGAATCAAGGAGCTTCTTTCATCCTCAAAGAACTAGACGAACTGTTAACCATGCTAGGAGCAATACCACAAATTGATGGAGTTGAAGCATCCCCAACAGCCCAACAGTTAAGTTTGCCTGATTTATCGCCAGAATTACAAACGGTAATGAATGCGTTTTCTTGTGATGCTTTACCCTTCGATTTGATTGTCCAACAAACCGGCATGGCTGCTGGCTTAGTTTCCGGTGCCTTGTTACAGTTGGAACTTATGGGTTTAATTTCGCAACTGCCAGGAATGCGGTATCAAAAAAGTTAAGAATTAAAAGCAATAGCTTTGCTAAAATAAGAGCCTATTTTGTCACTTTGGGAGAATATAATCGCCCAAACGTTTACGGGGCTTTAGTTTTCACTTTTTGTCTATAGCAATCTTATCTGATTTGTGAAAATTATCGGTGTCCAGATCCCGACTTCTCAAAGAAGTCGGGGATCTAACTTTTCACGAATGATTTAGGATTGCTATATAAATTTTAGTTTCTGTTAGGAAATAAAGCCTCAAACCTGGATTAAATCAAAATCTCAGAATTTGGCTGAGATTATTGTTTTCTGAGAGTGACTTGCAAGCATTAGTTGACTAGGTTACTATATGCTGCCTTAGTAAATTTTATTGTGGCAACTGCACATTAAAAAATATTAAATTATCTTGGGGGATAATACTGGGGATTCATAATTGGAGATTGATAACCGTTTGTGGGTACAGTGCCTGTCGTACCGTTGGGTGCAGGATTCACAACAGGGGGCTGATAACCATTTGCGGGGATAGTGCTTGGTGTAACAGCATTTTGGCTAAACTCTTGGTAGGCAGCACGAGAAATTGAGCTAATCAGTTTTTCGGCGCGGGGGTCGTTATTAGGGCGTTGTACCATCACAGATGCTATGTAGCGCTTGCCAGTTGGAACAACAATTAAACCTGTATCTGCCAACATTGTGCCAATATCGCCCGTTTTGTGGTATACTCTTGCGCCTGTTCCCAAACCTGATGGTAGCAAAGTGTCTCTTTGGGTGCGACGCAAAATATCGAGCATAAGATCGCGTGATGGCATACTCACTAAATTTCCCTGACTCACAATCGCCATCAAATTCCCCAATTCCTTCGGACTAGTGGTGTTTGTCCCTTGCAAATCGGGGAGTTGATTACGAATTGTTGTATTTGTCAATCCCCAAGTGCGAAAACGTTGGTTTAAAGCATCCATTCCTCCCAATCGCGCAATCAACATATTTGTCGCTGTGTTGTCGCTGATTGTAATCATTTTAGTGGCAACTTCCAGAGCGGCGTATTGGGTTCCGGCTGGTTTGTATTGCAGAGTTCCCGAACCGCCAGCTATGATATCCTGTTGCATGGTCAGCATTTCATCCAGGTGAATTTTCCCGGCATCCACATCCTGGAAAAAGGCAATTAGAACCGGCAGTTTAATTGTGCTAGCCGCTGAAAAACTGGCAGAGCCATTGACATCTACATAATTACCAGTATCTAAATCTAATAAGAAAACTCCGGGTGTAAGATTTGGGTTGGTATTCGCCAAATTTTGCACGGCATTTTTCAAAGGGATAATTTCCTGGGATAGGTAGAGGCTGGAAACTCCGCCTGGGGGAGTTTGGGTAGGCTGTGGCTGCGATCGCACTACATTACTATTAGATTGGGGCACAGAAGTTGTGATAATCCGATTAGCCGGGTCTAATACTGATAACACCGTGCCTACAATTGCACCCATCCCAACACCCACAATCAATAACCGCACAACATACAAGATAGTTTTAGCCATTGGCTTTAACCGCGTCTTCCGCGATGAACGCCGGCCTGTTTTTGGCTTTTCCATGCGTACTGATTTCACCATCACAGCACCTGGTCGGAAGGGAGGAATTTTTCCTTTGACACTAGGTATTGGTTTTACTGCCGATGGCATGACTAACCCTGATTTTACCCTACGTGTAGCACCAGGGATTGTCTGAGGACTGATTTGATTTTTTGGGCGTGTTAGCGCCGCCTGTCGTCCATTCGCACCTTGCTGCTGGCTGTTAGCTTTAACTTTCTTCTGTGCCACTTTTTGAACTTTTTGTGGCTGCTGGCGACGATTTAAGGGTTGACGCCGCGAGAAAGCTTTTAGTTCGTCACTTGATTCTGACACCGTTACTCCTTGTGACCCACTTGGCTTTTTTCTTGCAGACTCCTGACCCAAAACTTGATCTTTTAACAATATTAATACTCAAATTTCACTTTGCCACTCGGTAACATTTTTGTGTTTAGTTTAAGCCATATTAATTATTTTAGGGGAATGATTGCGTACATATTAAACGAATAATTACAAGTTTTCACCATCCCTCTGGTTTTTAAGCGCCCATTCTACCTGCTGCAAAATCCCTCGCAGCATGGCTACTTCCCCTGTTTTCAGGTGAGCGCGATTATACATCTGGCGAAATTTTTCCATGCGACTAGCTGCCGTATGCTGATATACATAACCAATTTTGAGTAATAGTGATTCTAATTGCTGATAGTATCCTTCGAGAACATCTAAAGGTGCAAGTTCAGTTTGGGGTAAGGTCTGAGTTTGAGGTTGTTCTGTACATTGTGACAATTCATAACAGCAGATTGCCACAGCAGTAGCCAAATTTAGGATTAGATAATCTTGGCTTGTGGAAATGCAAACAAACCTCTGTGCATAATTTAATTCTTCATTGCTTAATCCCCGGTCTTCTCTGCCAAAAATTAGTGCTGTGGGTTTTTCTGGTTCCTCCAGTAACCAGGGTAGTGCAGTGCGGGGGTTTTCTAAGGGTGTTTGCAAACTCCGAAAGCGACCAGTGGTAGCGATCGCTCTGACACATCCATGCAATGCTTCTGGTAAGGTTGCCACTAATACCGCAGATTCTAAAATATCCTGACCATGAACAGCCATCATCAAAGCTTCCGATGATAGTGGATCGCATTGGGGATTTACTAATACTAAATTATATAGCCCAAAATTTTTCATGACTCTGGCGATCGCGCCGATATTTATCGGACCTGCTGGTTCTACCAACACAATTCTTAATCCAGCCAAGCCCATTTTTTGCCTCCTGCGATCGCACCGAATGATATTTTTAGGTTAATTCTCAGCATTGTGTGTTCTGCTGAAAAGTAACATAACATCATTGTAACGAGAGTAAGTAAATACCCACGGCACTTCTGAACAGTGACTTAGACTTCTTTATTCAGCGCAATCTCCGCCGTTCAGCTAGTCGTTCGTCGCTATTTATTTGTAGCAATCTAATTGTTGTACGTCCTGGAGGCGTTAATCCTAGCAGAGCGAGTTCTGAAAAGGTGAAGTGTTCACCCCATTTTTGGGTGCGTGGGTTAAACAGAAAACTAAAAGCCCCTGTTTCTGGATCAAACGATCCTAAGTCAGTGCCTTTGTGACGGTTACACCGCCAGCAGGTAAGTGCTAAATTATCAACATTCGTTGCACCGCCGTGCTTTTGGGCAATAACATGAGCGATTTCATGGGGGAAAAAGGTAACTGCTGCGGGTAACTGACAATACTCACATCTGTAATTTGCGCGTTCTTCTACCAGTCGGCGAAGATTAACCGGAATATAGGTTCCACTTACGGTTAAGTGGTCAAATAAGATAAGTTACCTGCTTTAATCATCACAACTAAGTGTTCAATACGTTCATACTCATCTAGTTCTTTCAACTCTGTGGGTGTGAGTTCACCTGCGTTACTGCGTGTTAACAATGTACGCAACCGTTCTTGCATTTCAGGGGTGGGTTTAAATTCAGCAATTTGTTCAGGAGTGGGGTTGCTGGCCAGAAAATCCAGGATATATCGGTAAACTTGTGCTGGTACAGCTGGTTGTTGGAGGCTCAGAGCAAGTAATTCAGGTAAGCGATCGCCTACTTGTGCTAGTTTTTTAGATAGTTCTTCTGATACTTCCAGGGTGATTTTCGGCATGGTGCGCTTTCCAGAAGTGTGACCTTCTCCCTATTGTAAATGCGGCAAGACTGGCAGAGTGAACTACCCCGCCGTCAGACAGATGTAGCTCTTCCAATTCATTGGCAATAGCCTCCAGTACTCTGTAGTTCTAATCGTAATCTCCTGCGGCAGTATTAAAAGCTTCTTGAATATTCATTTTTTAATTTTTAATAAAGGTAGAACTTTCTGTTTTAACAATTCAATTAAAGCTGGTTCCATATACTCATAATCATCTGGTATATCTAAACAGATAATTCTTTTATCTTTCAGCAAAGGCTGAAAGTTTTTCGATAGTTTATTTTTATGGGATTTTTCCATTACAAAGATAATATCAGCCCAGATAATAGCCTCTGTTGATAATGGTACTTCAGCATAGCGATCTAAACCTGCGGAGTCTGTTTCAAGTCCTTCATATTCAGAAAACACAGCCTCGGCGGTGGGACTTCGCAGTTTATTCTGGCTACAGATAAATAAGAGCTTTTTCATTGAGCAGCTTCTTGCCGATCTAATTCCAAAAAAAGTTCTTCTGCATTCCAAACCAAATCTTCATTTGACAAATATGGAAAGTCCAAATGTCTGACCCTTTTTAAAATCTCCAGAGCTATTTCCAGTCTCTCTAACTCTGGCAGACGATCAAAGGTGCTTAATAATTCTTCTACTGGAGCAGCCATGACTCTCTTCATTAGACACCCCAATAGCATAGCACGATCCTATATAAACGTTCTGTGAGATGAGATTGCTCTACAGACAAGTCTTCAAATTATTCAACGAGCGCATCTGACGAGCGATCGCACCACAGACAACCCCAAAACTATGTCAAGTAGAAGCGCTCGCATCTGTTTAGCTTCAGAAAGTTGCATTAGAATTTGGTGTTTATTCTTAGACAATAAAAATCAGTCAAGGGAAGATCTAGCTTCCGCGATCTGAAAAGGTCAGACCTCTTGACTGCTAACTATATTATAAGCTGTTATATCTCTAACATAAAAATTTTACTACAATAGATTCCTTATTTCAGGACTTACACCACCAGCAGATAAGTAAGTGGGTCAAATTAAATATAAAACCTTTCTAATGATGACTCAGTTTTAGTGTTTCGAGATAAAGTTAAAAAACTAGATTTAGTCAGCATTACTACGTTAGGATCTCCTTTATTGTTTCTCAAAGAAATGCTAGATATTGATTTTTCTATTGTTAATTCTGTGATAGAACAATCTATTAGTAAAAACTCTGGTAATGATTATAAACTCAGATGAATGGATAAATATCATCCATTCATCTGACTTAGTTGCTTATCCTTTAAAAGCCGCTATAGAAAATGAAATAAGTTCTCATTTACTCTTTTGTCATCAGTATGTCTGGCAAGATGCTAACGGAACTGAACTAACATTAAGAAATATGGGTCAATCAGATATGGCAATGGTTATTGCTGCTGAAGATGCTCATTCTTCATATTTCTATGATAATTTAGATGGAGCGATAACGGCACGTATTATTACTTATAATTTGTTAGGAGAGACAAACAAACTTTTAGAGAGGTGTGTAAATCCAAAGTAAATATTAAAATTTGTCATTATGATGTTAGAAACAATCAAAATTACTGCTTTTGTCAGCATCAGCTTTGTTTATTAGCCTTAGACAAGCATGAATAGTTGCTAGATAGTAATAAAACATCCAGCTGTACCAAATAGCTTGATCAAAATCTGTTTTCTGTTTTTCGTTATGATGACGGATACCAAAGTTGTTAGCAATATTGAACAAATCGCTCTCATCCTGAGAATTGATTACCTTCTTAATTCTAGTTTTGAGGAATTCTAATACATCTACTAAGTCTCTGATAGCATCATGTCTATCATTGAGAGATGAACGATAGCGCCTAAATTTAAGAATCGCTGCTTCTATTCTTTTTTCAACATTTTCTGGTTCATCCGTGGGTAGATTTGCTTCAAAAAGTGTCTCTAGTCCCTGTTCTCCTAGTTCTAATATTTCACCGATTTCAGAAAGTTCATAGCCATCTTTATATTCGGAAATAATCTCATTTATTTTATCTCGAAATTCTTTTTGACCAAGTTCTTTATCAAAGATATTGTAGTGCCAACCACAATCATTCCACTTATGCTCAAAACCATCTATAGGCTTGGATATCCAATCGTGTAATAATTCAATTACATCGAAGAAATCATCTTCACTATAGTTTAAGCACTTATTTTGGATTGGCCATAAGTTAGGCTTTCGCAAAGCTCTAAACATTTGAGCTTCCATATCACTCCCTAATTTCCCTAAAACTTTTCCATCATCTATACATTCATAACCGAAAGCCTCTTGAAAATAATCGTTTGACATAAATTCTAAATATATGTCTCGAAATAGACGACTAAGCATCGACAAATCCAAACTAATAACTTCGGGATTTTTGCCTATACGTGCAGAATAATATTGCCGATTAACCATATTACTTTTTGGAATAGCTTATGTGATAATGCCTAAATGTGTATTTTTCCCATTATATCTAATGTTTTAAATCACAAGAATTCCAAAATTCCTCTTTTAAGAACCCCTTAAGTTTTTGATCCTCAGCCACAGAAAGCACAACTACTAAATGTTGATCGTGACGTTGAATAGTTATTAGTTCTGTGTGAGGTTGATCTAAAAATTTTGCAAAATTATGTTTTGCTTCTGTAGCAGAAAGGTAAATCATAATATACCTTCTTCCCTCTTCTCTTAACTCAAAGGGACTAATGATATAAAACAAAGACGCAAAAACGCCTCTGCGCCTCTGCGTCTCTGCATGAGATATTCGCTACTTACACCATCTCAGACGAAGCCTGCATCATCTGCTGCGGCTGCGGCTGGAACATGAACAACGAGTACACCACATCTCGGCGAATGTTAACCATCATATCCAAGAAGAGTTCGTAACCCTCGCTCTTATATTCAATCAACGGATCTTTTTGCCCGTAACCACGCAATCCTACCGATTCGCGCAAGGCATCCATTTGTTGGAGGTGTTCCCGCCACAGAGTATCAATGCGTTGCAAGATAAAAAAGCGTTCAGCTTGGCGCATCAGTCCGGGTTGAACTTGGTCAATCTGCGCTTCTTTGAGGTCGTAAGCAATTCGCACCTGTTCGTGCAGGAAAGCTTTAATCTCACTAACAGACATATCCTCTAATTGATTTGGCTGCAAATCCGCTAGCAGATAGACGAATTCTTTGACTTTCTCAACCAACTTTTCTAACTCCCACTCTTCCGAGGGCAATTCTACGTTGATGTAGTAATCAACGATGTCATCCATCGTTTTTTCCGCGTACTTGATTACCTGCTCTTTCAAGTCTTGACCTTCTAACACTCGGCGGCGTTCGGCATAAATAGCACGACGTTGATTATTCATCACCTCGTCATATTCAAACACCTGCTTCCGAATGTCGTAGTAGTAAGTTTCAACTTTTTTCTGTGCGCCTTCCAAACTACGGGTAAGCATCCCAGATTCGATGGGCATATCTTCTTCCACTTGGAAGGCATTCATTAACCCAGCAACGCGCTCGCCACCAAAAATCCGTAGTAGGTTATCCTCTAAACTGAGGAAGAATCTGGTTGTTCCAGGGTCGCCTTGTCTTCCTGCACGTCCGCGCAACTGGTTGTCAATCCGCCGCGATTCGTGGCGTTCTGTACCAATTACGTGCAAACCGCCGATTTCCACTACTTCATTGTGTTCGCGGGTAGTAAATTGTTCGTATTCCTGCTTAATGCGGTTGTAAGATTCCCGCAATTTCTGAATCACGGGGTCGTCGATGGGAGCTTTTTCTGCGGCGATCGCTACCTTGTCTTCTGCTTCCAGTTCCGGTAAACTGCGATCGCCATATTCACGCACCGCAATTTCTACTGCTTCTTTAAGTAGTTTCTCCGTTTCTTTTGTCAACTGGGTGGGGAAAATTTCTGGTGAAGCCCGCCAACTTTTGACTTTTTTACCAGGGGCAAACCCTTGGCCACTGCCGTGTCCTGTAGGTAATCCGGCTGGTCTTTGCACGCCAAAGCTGTCTTCTGACTCTGGCATGACGATTCGGGGCATGAAGTATTCCCGCAGCTTCAGACGCGCCATATATTCCGAGTTACCACCCAGAATAATATCAGTACCTCTACCAGCCATATTAGTAGCAATGGTAACAGCACCCTTGCGTCCGGCTTGGGCGACGATTTCTGCTTCACGCTCGACGTTTTCCGGTCGGGCGTTGAGTAATTCGTGGGGAATTTCCAGCTGCTTCAGCAGTCGGCTGAGAAGTTCGGATTTTTCTACACTAGTGGTTCCTACTAATACAGGTCTGCCAAGTTCGTGCATTTCGGCACATTCTTTAGCGATCGCCCCCCACTTGCCGGGTTCTGTCTTAAAGACCATATCAGACAAGTCTTCGCGTCTTCTGGCTTGATTGGTGGGAATTACCGCAACTTCCAGTTTGTAAATTTTTTCAAATTCTGGTTCTTCTGTTTTTGCTGTTCCGGTCATTCCACCGAGTTTTGGATACAGCAAAAACATATTTTGATAAGTGATTGTCGCTAGAGTTTGAGTTTCTGGCTGAATTTCTTCGTGTTCTTTGGCTTCAATAGCCTGGTGTAATCCATCACTCCAACGCCGTCCGGGTAGCACGCGACCGGTAAATTCATCCACAATTACCACTTCCCCATTGCGGACGATGTAATTTACGTCCTTGAGAAAAAGTTCTTTGGCTTTAATCGCATTGAAAACGAAGTGCGCCCAAGGATCTTCCGGGTCAAATAAATCTGTGACTCCCAAAAGATTTTCCGATTCAGCAAAGCCTTCATCTGTCAATAGCACGTTACGAGCTTTTTCATCCACATCGTAATGCTCGTCTTTTTTGAGTGTGAAGGCGATTTCGGCGGCTTGCAGATACTTTTCTGTAGGTCTTTCCACCTGCCCAGAAATAATCAGTGGTGTCCGCGCTTCATCAATTAAAATCGAGTCTACCTCGTCAATCACACAATAATTGAAGGGGCGTTGCACCACATCTGCCATTGATGTCGCCATATTATCGCGCAGGTAGTCAAACCCGATCTCACTGTTGGTGACATAAGTAATATCGCAGTCGTAATTTTTCTGGCGTTCGCTGGGATTCATGCTTGCCTGGATTAGCCCCACACTCAGCCCCAAGAATCGATGCACCTGTCCCATCCATTCCGCATCCCGACGAGCCAGGTAATCGTTCACGGTGATGACGTGTACACCTTTACCAGTGAGGGCATTCAGATAACTCGGCAAAGTGGCGACCAATGTTTTACCCTCGCCGGTTTTCATTTCGGCAATTTGCCCTACATGCAAAATGATCCCGCCAAGGAGTTGGACATCAAAGTGCCGCAAGCCTAAAACTCGTCGTCCTGCTTCCCGGACAACGGCGTAAGCTTCTGGCAATAGGTCATCCAGAGTTTCGCCTTTGGCAACCCGTTGTTTAAATTCGGCGGTTTTACCTTTTAACTCATCATCGGAAAGAACCTTAATGTCTTCCTCTAAAAGGTTAATTTCAGTAACAGAAGGTTGGTATTTTTTAAGCTTACGAGCGTTGGGGTCGCCCAACAAAAGTTTTAGCATGGCAGATTATAGAACTGAATCAAGGGGGATGGGAATTAAAGGTTCAGCATTGATTATAAACATTTAACCCAGCCCAACCGTTTCGGTCGTGGATGGGTGTGAAATGAGAATTACCTCAAAAACAGGAGAAAAACGAGCCAATCATTTAAAAAAGTGATTGGTTTTAACTCTTATCTCATATTTACTCTTTCTTCATAGTATCATTTTGCCCCCAGATGAGGCCAGAGAAGGAGTGGGAGAATAGAGTCAGGAGTTATTGTCAACTTAACGTGAAAGTTAGTAAGCGAGAATTCTTTAACTCGTTTTAACTCGTTCCCAGTCTCAGACTGGGAATGCTTCTCACTGAGGCTCTGCCTCCCTTACTCGCGCCAAAGTCGCAATGATCAGCATTTCCAGAACTCCTAAATAAGTTGGCGTGAAAAAACCTAAGTATGTTACGAAACGTAAATAGGCTTAAAGCCCTTACTAATGAACAATACTTCGATTCTTCTCTACGAGACCCTTCTCTACGAGACGCTGCGCGAACGGCAAGCTCAGGGCACGCGCTCGCTACGCGTAGCTTGCTTCCCGAAGGGTACGGCAAAGCTCAGGGCAACGCATCGCTCAGTACAAATGACAGCGTTCACCAGTTAGCTTTAATTGCGCCGATCTACTTAACTCTTCACTTCCACTCTGCTGTCAGGCGGCGGAAATTGTAATCACTAGCACTGGGATGACAGCTGACACAACTGCCAATCTGGACGGGACGTGGTAACTTAACTCCTGGATGCAAAGCTTTGAAATAACGCGAGTTGTTGACGCGATAGGCTGTTTCTTCGTCGTCTACCTGGACACGGGAGAAAGTCGAAAGATATTTCCATACTAAGATACGTTGCGGATCGACTAAAGGCTTGAGTTGTGCGCCGTAGTGCTGGGAGTCTTGCAGAAGATTTTTCCAAGTTTGGGTGGGCAAAACGGCTGGTGGTAAGCCGATGTGGCATGTGGAGCAGTTTTCTAAATACAGTTCTTGCCCTAATTGGTACTGTGCAGGTACTACGTCAACAGTGCCAATTTCGGCGGAGGGAGTAGCACTTTGGGCGTTAGTTGCTAAGGCTAGAAGCCAGCCCATAGCTAGGCTCCACGTTACAATTACCAGAAGTAAACCGAAAAATTGGCGTTTGAATTCATATTCGGCACTTTGCTGTAGCGATCGCATTTGGCGCTCGCGGGTTTTGCGCTTAACAAAAATTGACATTCCTCACATTCCCAGATATTCAGAAGTGGCGCTTGTGCTAATCATAAGACTTACGCAGTATTAGCAGTGTTTGGTGATTTAGCGTAAGTATTTTTGGCAACCAACGCATCTTTGATATCCTCAACAGTAATATAAATGTTTATTCAGCGCACCACTGACTAGACAAGGAAAAATATCCTGGCAGCTTTAACCTGACTCACTAGAAAAATCAGCTAAAATATCTCGGATTTCATTTACACCAATATCTTCTCGGTCAGACTTGGAATAAATCGTTAGTAGCAAAATACTTGTAGGTGACTCAACTTGATAAATCATCGCTATCCAGCACTCTTACCTTTTTGGATACTACTGTTACGAACTCTCAGCTTGTAAATAATATACTGCTCACCAATGCCCGGAATGCGTAGGCGTAGCCCGCCGTAGGCATCGCCGACAACATTTGTCTATCTTTTTTACCTTAAGGAATAGAAACCGATCGCAATAATCGCTCAACAATAGTTCTAGCATTGCGTCCTCCTCTAGCAATCAGGCGATGGCAAAGAACGTGAGGGACGAGAAATTTCACATCATCGGGAATAGCATAATCACGCCCTAAGAGAAAAGCTAGCGCTTTGGCAGCCCGTTGTAATGCTAATGTGCCACGCGGACTGACACCAAGGGCGATTTCCTCATCTTGCCGTGTTGCTCGCACCAATTCGAGGATGTACTGTTGCAAGGAAGTAGCCACTTTTACTTGAGAGCAGAGGTAACGTAATTCCTGTACTTCTGCCAAGGTAATACAAGGCTGCAAATCAGCAACTTTCACACCATTTTGGAGATTTTGCAGCATCTGGAGTTCTTCTGCCTCGGAAGGATAGCCCAAACTCAGCGACAACATAAACCGATCCATTTGCGCTTCCGGCAGAGGAAAAGTACCTTGATACTCGATAGGGTTTTGAGTGGCAATCACAAAGAAGGGCTGGGGAACTGCACGAGAGACACCATCGACTGTCACCTGATGTTCTTCCATAACTTCCAGTAAAGCTGACTGAGTGCGGGGTGTAGCGCGATTAATTTCGTCAGTTAACAGCACATTAGCAAAGACTGGCCCAGGAAGAAAAGTAAATTCGCCGCTTTTTGGGTTCCAAATGTTAGTACCAGTGATGTCAGTTGGCAGTAAATCAGGGGTACATTGTAGCCGTTGAAACTTGCCATCTACTGAACGAGCTAAGGATTTAGCGAGCAGGGTTTTACCAACACCAGGGACATCTTCTAGGAGGGCATGACCACCACCTAGCAGGGCGACTAGCACTAAGCGTATTGCCTCAGTTTTGCCAACGATGGTAAGAGCTAGATTTTGTGTTAAGGCGTCAATTTTTTCTCTCATGCAATGCCGGGAGTGGGGGGATGAGGGAGATGAGGGGGATGAGGGAGACAAGGGAAGAGTTTTCCCAATGCCCCATGCTCCATGCCCCATGTCCTATATATTGTTCCCACTAAACACTCAAAACTTCTCTAGCAACAACGCAGTCAAGTTGAATTTGTGTTTTCAGGGCTTCTAGATAAGGGAATTTTTGTTCAGGGCGCAAAAATTTAACTAGCTGCACAACTAGTTTTTTGCCATACAAATCACCAGACCAATCGAGCAGATGTACTTCTGCAGATGAATAAGTACCATTTACAGTTGGGCGATTACCGATATTCATTACACCCAAGCTCTCACTAGGAGTGACATCTGATGTTTCACCGAAAGTGAAAACGCGGACAGCGTAAACTCCTTGGCGGGGCAAAAACTTTTCTTTTGGTAGTTGGAGGTTGGCGGTGGGAAAGCCAATCGTTCTGCCCAATTGTTGACCTTGAACGACTTCACCAAGGAGGGTGTAAGGGCGTCCTAGTAGGAGATTTGCGTTTTCGATGTCGCCGTGCTCAAGGGTTTGGCGGATTAATGAAGTGCTAATGCGGAGATGCTGAGGCGGAGGAGTATTGAGGCAACTGCTTTCGGTGGGCGAGTTACCTGTATAAGTTTGTAAGGGAACGATGGTAACGGGGATATTGTACTTGGCGGCGATTAATTGCAAATCTTTAGCAGTACCACTGCGCTTTTCGCCAAAACAAAAATCCTGCCCGATGCTAATTCGTTGGCATCGCAGTTGTTGCACAAGAATTTTTCCGACGAATTCTTCGGGGGTCAAAGCAGATAGTTCTTTGTCAAAGGATAGTAGTACTAGTTGTTCTACCCCAAGCGATCGCAATTGTTGGACTTTTTCATCCAGTGGCGTTAATAAAGTCCGGGGTTGCCCCGTAAAAAACTCGTGTGGATGGGGGTCAAAGGTGACAACTGTTGAATAGATATATTCTCTATTTGTTAGTTGTTGATTTTCGTTTGACTGCGGACTACTAGCTACTGACAAGTGACTACCAGCGTGCAAGACTGGTTGAATTACCCTTTGATGACCAAGATGAACACCATCAAACTTGCCAAGGGCAACAGCAGTCGGCGTTAGCAGTTCTTCGCTTGAAGAAGCAACCCACACAGAACACCCATTTTGAGACAAATTTCGCACGTGGATTCTGAGAGTTTAGGTTTATTTTAGCTATCAGCAGAAAGCTACCTGATGGTAAACCGCTTTCAGGAGAACAGCTTTTATAGATGGCCTGAACTTTCACCAACTGCCCATGAGGTCTTGTGCAATCAGCCAGGGTGTTGATGACACCCTTTTAGCTATCAGCCAAAAGCCTAACCCACGGGAAGTTGCCTAAGATGGTATCTTGGGTATCAGCTTGACAGCTAATTGCTAAGTCCAGATAACCCCAAATACCAGAGCTAAAAAGCTCTAGTTCAGTGTTAAGACTGCAACGAGGTTTTACCCTTCGATCAGCCTCAATAGAGGGCATCTGTGGATGTCTGGGCTGTGTTGGTGAATCTATAAAGTATGTCCTCCTATTATCGCCCTGATCCTGTCGTCGGCGCTCTGACAACTCTGGGCAAGGCTGTCTCACCGTGCAGCCAACAGGTACGCTCTCCTGCTGAAAGCTTCTGATCACCAATCTAATCTAAAATCTCCAATTACTGCGATCGCAATCTTTAGACAGAAGACTTTCTAACAGGAAAAGATTCTGATAATGAAACTGAGGTGGGAACCTCAAGTACCATTCCTTCCCGTGACATAATCGCCCCAGGAAATTTTGCAGCAGCTTGTACCCCTACACAATCTAAAAAGTCGTCATCGTGTGCGGGGTCGTGGTGATAAATCACTAGAGTTTTGACATTAGCAGCTTGCGCCACTTTTACAGCTTCTTGCCAGGTAGAATGTCCCCAGCCAATTTTCGGGGATGTTGGGGAGTGATATTCCTGGTCAGTGTAGGTAGAATCGTAAATCAGAATGTCGGCATTATGAGCTAGCCACAGCACATTGTCATCGAGTCGGTCGGGAAAATGTTCGGTATCAGTAATATAAGCAGCAGTGCCACCACGCCAGTTGACGCGGTATCCTACGGCTTCACCTGGATGATTTAAAGGTGCTGTTTCCAGGGTAAGGTCATCGATGTGGATTGGTTGCCCTGGTCGAATGTCGTAGAAATTTAAATTGGCTTGCATAATCTGCAAGGGTACGGGAAAGTTTGGGTGTAACATCTGATCATTGAGGCGCTGTTCTATGGTAGAACCATCAGGTGCGATCGCGCCGTAAATATGAAAGTCATTCCCCTTCACAAACCCTGGAGTAAAGAAGGGAAAACCCTGCATATGATCCCAGTGAGAGTGGGTAAAAAATATATGAGCTTCTAACGGCATTTGGCGCAACAAAGATTGCCCCAAAACGTGTAGTCCCGTGCCAGCATCGAAAATTAAGCGTTTATCGCCCGCTTGCATTGATATGCAAGGGGTATTACCGCCGTAACGAACGGTGTGTGGACCTGGACTGGGGATGCTGCCGCGAACGCCCCAAAATTGTACGGTAAATTGGTTCTCTATCCTAGACATGAGTGTTGCTTGCTGGACTGAGCGGGCGATAAGAGAAAAAATTGTTACTTATTTTGTCTAAGTTTATGCTGTCTCACCGATTTAGTAAGAGGGAGGATTTCTTGATAAAACAGCATATCCTGTTTCTGGCTGATTGTGTAAATGTGGATAAGATACTCTCAGGGAGAATTTTCAAGTTTTTGGGGTCAATGTGTATCGTTTATTTCAAGAATGTCCCTACGTTATAGCCTACATTTTTTTGTGATGCATTTAAATAACCCCAATTTTGTCTTGATAAATCAATGATTCACGGAAACTTGAATTCCCACTCAGACAATTTATCCAGTCCATCCGCGTAGGTTAGATTGTATTGTAACGGCGTTATACTGATGTAGTTTTTACGTATAACCTCCACGTCTGTAGGTACATTTTGAGGCAGATTTAATCCGGTTAGGGGTTCCACATCCTCAATTACCTCTCCGGTTAACCAGTAGTACGTTTTCCCACGAGGATCAACTCGTTTGTCAAACACATCAATGTAATGCCGCAGTCCTTGACGGGTAAGAGTAACTCCGGCAATTTCTTCCCAGTTGAGGGCAGGAATATTGACGTTGAGCAACATTAAACCTGGCAGAGGTTTTTGGGCTAACTGATCTACGAGAATTTTGGCAAACTTAGCAGCAGGTTTAAAGTCTTTAGATGTGTGACTAGTAAGACTTAGCGCTACACTGGGAATGCCTTCAATTAGACCTTCCATCGCCGCAGAAACAGTGCCGGAATACAAAATTTCAGTTCCCAAATTCGCACCTTGATTAATGCCAGAGAGAACCAAATCGGGGCGAGTCGAGAGCAAAGCCCACAGCGCCAATTTAACGCAATCAGAAGGCGTACCATCGCAAGCCCAAGCTTTGACAGCAGGATGAAAAATCTCTTCAACAATTTCGGCGCGAATTGGTTGGTGTAAAGTTAACCCATGTCCAGTTGCCGATCGCTCGCGATCTGGGCAAACTACACTCACATCATGACCTGCCTCTGCCAAGTAGTTGGCTAGGGTACGAATCCCTAAGGCAGAAATGCCGTCATCGTTGCTAATTAGTAATTTCATAGTCATTGATCATTGGTTATTAGTTATTAGTTATTTGTTATTAGCCATTTGTCAATGTCGCAGGTCACAAACAGCAAAAAAACATATATACTCACTAGTACCGCAAGGCGGAAGTTTGCCTACCTTTAACACTTGTCGTTACCCACATTTTTGTAACAGTCAAAGTGTGGCGCAGACAGGCAACCCCGCCTAGAACTTAAGTTCTAGGCTAATAGCTCAAGTCCACTAAGCGTGGACTGAAATTTTCCCTTTCACTGAGTCTAGCTATGTACATCGCTTCAAATCTTCTATTTAGTCCTCTTGAGAGGACTTTAGCTATTAGCCTCGGAATTTATTCCCAGGCGGGATGGCAACGAAGCAGAAGATTTATAAAGATGTTGGTAATGACAAGACCTTTAACAAGGGGCTTAAGCCCCAAGTCTTGTTAATTGAGATGTTAGCTGGATTTATGCCAAGCTATACTAGCCAAATCGTCTCTAAGTAAGTGAGAATAAATCAAAGTAGATTAAGTAATGTAAAAAATCTTGAGATGAGTTCGTAGTGTTCGCGTAGCGCGATGCCCTGAGCTTGCCGTTCGCGCAGCGTCTCGTAGAGAAGGGTCTCGTAGAGAAGGGTCTCGTTCGTAGAGAAGGGTCTCGTAGAGAGGGCTATCCTGCGGGAACGCTTTGCGAACAGCCCTCAAATTAGGACTAAAGTCCTTACTACAAACCTTGAATTATTCACGCCGCTCTAGTTAACTGATAAACAGAGGTTTGGTTTCGACCCTTCAATTTTTCGGTAAGTTTATTTATCGAGCAGTTCCCAGCTTTTGACTATAAACTAATGACTAATAACTAATGACTAATGACTAATGACTAGCAATTTAGAAGCTCAACTTTTAGCACTGCGGCAGTCAGGAGAGAAAGCGATCGCAGCCGCCGACACCCTAGAACGTCTGGAAGAACTCAGGGTTAACTATCTGGGTAAGAAAGGGGAACTGGGGGCACTGTTGCGAAGTATGGGGAGCCTTAGCGCAGAGGAACGACCGATAATTGGTGCGATCGCTAATACAGTCAAAGAATCCCTGCAAACTAGTTTAGACCAGCAACGCACCGCCCTGGAATCTGCACAAATTCAAGCTTTGCTAGAGGCGGAAACTCTGGATGTAACTATGCCAGGAATTTACAGCCCCCAAGGTCGCATTCATCCCCTCAATGGTATTATCGACCGGGCGCTGGATATCTTTGTTGGTATGGGTTATACCGTGGCTCAAGGGCCAGAGATGGAAACAGATTATTATAATTTCGAGGCTCTCAATACCCCACCTGACCACCCCGCCCGAGATATGCAGGATACCTTCTACCTGCCAGATGGTAATCTTTTACGTACTCATACCTCGTCAGTGCAAATTCGTTACATGGAAAGAGAAGAACCACCGATTCGAGTTGTGGCTCCAGGGCGAGTTTATCGGCGAGATAATGTAGACGCGACTCACTCAGCAGTTTTCCATCAAATAGAACTTTTAGCCATTGATGAGGGACTAACTTTTACAGACCTAAAAGGCACAATTAAGGTATTTTTACAAGCAATATTTGGCGATTTACCAATTCGCTTCCGCGCCAGTTATTTCCCGTTTACCGAACCCTCGGCTGAGGTGGATTTGCAGTGGAATGGGCGCTGGCTGGAGGTGATGGGCTGCGGTATGGTCGATCCAAATGTACTTAAGTCTGTGGGTTATGATCCAGAAATTTATACAGGGTTTGCTGCCGGTTTTGGTGTAGAACGCTTTGCAATGGTGTTACATCAAATCGATGATATTCGTCGTTTATATGCTAGCGATTTGCGGTTTTTGCAGCAATTTTAGGCATACGTAATAGTTATGTACTGCAAGCAAGGTAAGAATAAATAATGACCTCAGTTTTCAGGTTAGATCAAGTTCTAGAAAGCATCGAAGATTTATCAGTAGATGAACAAGAAACACTAATTGATCTGATACGTCATCGGCTGGCAGAACGGCGGTGTGATGCAATTGCTGCTAATATCGCTCAAGCACAGATATATAGTCACTGAAACTTATGAGCTAGGAGTTAAACTGACAAAAGAAGCTATGTCAAAAGTTGAGAGGCAAATCAAGCGTTTGACTGATTCAACTCATGAAACTTTCCCGGATTTAGGGAAATGGTTTATTGATATTTCCTATCAAGCAACATAGGTTGAAAAAATAGTTATTAAAGTTTTATCTAACAATATAGCAGTTATCGATTGGATGAGAATACCAAAGTCCTTACTGTAAAATCATTTCAGGCAAGTTTTTGTATCTCACTCAACTGCATACCGCTATAATTAATAATAGTACATCATTAAATAGCACTCTTCAGCCCAGGAAAGTGCAGACTTTTCATGTGTATTTGAGGAGTGTTGGGTTGCTGTTAGTAACCCAATACTCCCCCCTTGTAATGATTATCATTTTTATTAGCTGTATATTTTATTTCCTGGAAGTCCCCAATTGATAGCAGATACCCTTGTTAAATGAAACCTGCTTGAATGAGCCATCCAGGTTGATAGTCGTCTCAGCGCTACCGAGAAACAGGTAGCCATCTGTTCTTAATTGCTGTTTTACCTTTCTTAGCAAGACTTTCTTGGTCGCTAGATCATAGTAGATTAAAACATTGCGTAAAAAGATCACGTCGATTTCGGGAAGGGATGACCAAGATTGCATCAGGTTGATCTGACGAAACTCTACCATCTGGCGAATTTCGGACTTTATTTGCCAGTCACTATCTAGCCGATGAAAGTACTTGTCACGGAGATTTTCAGATAGTCCGCGGTTAATTTCAAGTTGGTTATAATGCCCTTTTTGGGCGCGTGCTAATACCTTGGTGGAAAAATCGCTAGCAATTAGCCTTATAGACCAATTGGTAAGTAAGGGAAAATGTTCACGAATTAGCATAGCGATGCTGTAGGGTTCTTGTCCATTAGAGCAAGCAGCACACCAAATGTTTAGCGATCGCTCAATGGCTCGTTTTTTGATTAACTCTGGTAGTATGTATTGTCTCAGTGCTTCAAAAGGGTAATGATCTCGAAAGAATGAGGTTTCATTAGTGACTAACGCCTCGATTGTCTGCACATGAAG
Source organism: Nostoc sp. (assembly GCF_054880495.1). Lineage (NCBI taxonomy): Bacteria > Bacillati > Cyanobacteriota > Cyanophyceae > Nostocales > Nostocaceae > Nostoc > Nostoc sp. The sequence goes on along the minus strand of NZ_JBTYKD010000096.1, from coordinate 13,909 downwards.
ATTGTTAAAGGGTTGAGTGCGTAGATATGTCACCAGTTCAGCAATTAAAGCGAATCCTGCTGATTCTGCAATTGGCTGTAAATGTAGCTCCGCCAGATAGCTTTTATCAGCAGACAACACAACCGCTGAATGCTCACGAACTAATTGACGAAGATACTCAAAATCATTGGTGCTTACACCCTTAGTCTGTTCCATTACAGACCTGAAATAGGAATTTGATTGTCACGAATTCGGCGCATAATTTCACTTGCCATTTGGTCAAGGGTGACAATTTGATCGGCAAGTCCAGCATTAACTACAAAACTAGGCATCCCCCACACTACGCTACTAGCTTTGTCTTGTGCTAGCACTTGTCCACCCGCCTCGCGGATACACTTACAGCCATGTAACCCATCTTGCCCCATACCTGTAAGGATGACTGCGATCGCTCCGGCACCATAAACTTCTGCCACCGAGCGGAACAGAACATCTACTGAAGGACGACAGGAATTTTCGCTCGGTGCTTGATGAGTAGCAAGTCGAACTACACCTTTGTCGCGTTGCACAACCAAATGAAAATCTCCCGGTGCAATCCAAGCTTGTCCAGGTTCTAATACCACTCCGGGAACCGCTTCATTCACTGGGATTTGGCATTTAGAAGATAATCGTTCAGCTAATAGTTTCGTAAACATGGGGGGCATGTGTTGCACAATCAAAATGGGAACTGATAAATCGGCTGGAAGCTCTCTAAGCAATACACTCAGGGCATTAGGCCCTCCAGTAGAAACCCCAATTGCTACAACGTCTACCCGCTTTGGATTGGTGTAAAGGGGAAAAACAATTGAATGAGCAACCGTGCTTGGTGTCGGAAATAGAGTAGTTCCTGCACCAAATACTTTGATTTTGGGAATTAAATCCGCTTGAATATGTTGATTTATCGCCTCTACACTTCCTAAATTACTGGGTTTTGTGGCATAATCTGAAGCCCCTAAAGAGAGAGCTTCGAGTGTTGCGATCGCTCCAGTCCGTGTAGAGGTACTGAACATAATCACTCGTAGGTGGGGATAGATTTGTCGAATCGCACAGAGAGTTTGTAAACCATCCATTTCTGGCATTTCGATATCCAGGATCACAATATCGGGGTTGACCTGGGGAATTTTGGCAAGGGCAATGCGACCGTTAGCAGCGACTCCTACTACTTCTAGTTCTGGATCGATAGACAAAATCTTACTGATTCGGCTCCGAACTACTACCGCGTCATCAACAACTAGTACCCGGATCTTGGGCATTGGGGATTGGGGATTGGGGACACTGAAAAAACTAATATATGAACTGGCTAACGACTTTCTGCAAATCTACTGCCATACGCGATAATTCTGTGGCTGCCTGTAACGTATTACTTGTACCAATCGTTGTACTTTGAGTATTCAATGCGACAACTGCGATATTTTTGGCAATATCAGATGTCCCTCTGGCTGCTTCAGCAATATTGCGGCTAATTTCATTTGTCGTTGCTGTTTGCTCTTCAATAGCACTAGCGATTGTGCTTTGAAAGTCGTTGATTTGATTGATAATATCAGTAATCTGAGTAATGGCTTGAACCGCAGCTTTTGTATCTGTCTGAATCGCTTCAATGCGCTGGCTAATATCTTCAGTGGCATTTGCTGTTTGTTTGGCTAATTCTTTTACTTCGTTTGCGACTACAGCAAATCCTCTTCCGGCATCTCCGGCTCTTGCGGCCTCAATTGTAGCATTGAGCGCCAGCAAGTTTGTTTGCCCAGCGATCGCAGTAATAACTTTAATTACTTTGCCAATTTCAATGCTGCTTTGACCAAGTTTATTAATTGTTTCATTGGTGCGGTCAGCAGTTTTAACTGCTTGAGTCGTGATTTTTGCCCCTTCTATGACGGTCTTAGCAATTTCTTGAATGCTGGCATTCATCTGCTCTACCGCAGTCAAAATTGTACTGCTATTTTGGCTCACCTGTTCGGCGGAGCTAGATGCAGAGGTTGCCTGTTCAGCAGTTTGTTCGGCATTTTGAGTCATTTCTTTGCTGACTGCGGTCAATTCTTCTGATGAAGACGCAACTGCCGTCGCCACCTCTGCCATCTGTCTGATTGAAGATCTCAAGCTGCTAATCATTTGATTGGCATTATCTGTGAGTTGCTTAAAATCTCCAGCATTGCTTTCCTCAATTTGTTTGGCTAAATTTCCTTGGGCAACGACAAGGGTTACTTCATTAATACTTTTGATCTGCTCTCTTAAATTTGTAGACATTTGGTTGAAGTTATCAAGCAATTCTTGCCAACTCCCCTCTGCTTCTTTGACGACGGCTTGAGAGCCAAGCTTCCCTTCAGTACTAATTTCGGCTGCCAAGCGAGAAACTTCTTGGGCAAAGTTTTGGTTTAAACTTACCAATTCATTAAAAACTAAGACAATTTCACCTAGTTCATTATTCTCAACAGGTAAACGGACGCTAAGATCACCATTTTTTACAGATTTCAGTGCTAATAGTAACGTTTGTAGTTGCTCTTTTGTTACACCGTCATCCGGTGAAGCTACACTATCCTCTGAGGAAGATTTAGAGTTGGCTGTTTTTGCAGCCCGATTCATAGTCATTGCAAGGCGCTCCTCAATTACTCGGTAACGTGATTTATCAAATTAACATTTAGAATTTTTTCGGCATCTAAAACTAGCAGAAATCCATCTGGGAGAGGGTAAACCCCTGCTAGCATCCAACGAATTTTACCTTTTAAGGTTGTAGGTGGGGGTTGAAACGTCTCCTGTGTAAACTCTAAGACATCACCAACATTATCGACGAGCAGACTGACCACTTCATCCTCAAAACGGACAATAATATTAAATCCCTGCGGCCCATCTACAAGTTTTATATTTGATTCTGTCTGCGGGTCACTCATCTCTAATCGCCGTTGCAAATCGATTACAGTAATAATTTGTCCACGTAAATTAATTAAGCCACAGATATCTGGTGGGGCTAAAGGTATACGAGTTATTGCTTGTGGGCGAATCACTTCTTCAACGTGTAGCACGTTAATACCAAAATAAACTCCTTTGAGGAAAAATGTACAAATTTGTTGTTCAGCCATTAGTAATTAATTGCAGCAAATGAGGGTTAGCAATGCGAATTACAGCCTCAATATCAAGGATTTCTGTAATTTGACCCTGAAATACAGCGCACAAAAGCACACCTGGTCTACTAGAGACACCTGTAATTGTCAATGGTTCTTCTACAATGTCAAGAATCCGCTCAACCACTAGCCCAACGCTGAGTTCTGAGGAGGGGGAGACAATGACTATCTGGAGAGTCTCTGCAACAGTTGCCTTAGTCCGATCATGGAGGTCATTCTCATAACTCTGGGAAAATACTTTGTTCAGGTCAATTAGCGGCAACACTTTACCATAAGACTGCACTACATACTGATTACCCACTTTCTCTACCGCAGAGCAAAGAATCTCTTCGAGCCGAAAGGCAATGGCCAATAGAATGCCCATACGAGCGCCTTCGGGCCCCTCAAACAATAATATTGTTTGACGAGCGATAACTTGGTCTTGGTCTTTTATAGCGTTTTCAATCAATAACTGCTGCTTTTGTTTTGCGGTTACACCAGATCGGTTTGCCAGACCAACAACATCAATAATTAATGTAACTGTGCCATCCCCTAGAATAGTTGCTCCGGCAAATAAAGATTGCGCCTTTAACTGTTTTCCTAAAGGTTTAACCATAATGTCTTGGATGTCTTCAATTGTGTCCACAACTAATCCAAATTGATAGTTATCAACTTGCACAATTACTAGATTGAACATTTCCAATTTGGGAACACTATTGGGTATTTCTAATACTTGATTTAAATCAACTAATGGTATAAGAGTGTTCCGCAAGCGATACACAGGTACATCGTAAAACATCTCAATCTGATTAACTGCCTGTGCTTCTAGGCGTACTAGCTCTTGTATACTTGCTTGGGGAATAGCATAGTGATCGCTGCCACTGGTGACGATTAATGCTGGAATAATTGCTAAGGTCAGCGGAATCTTAATTTTGAATGTCGTTCCTTGTCCTTTCTGGCTATGAATTTCAATCGTGCCGTTAATTTTATCAATATTACTCTTGACAATATCCATCCCGACTCCACGCCCAGAAAGGTTTGTCACCTGTTCTGAAGAAGAGAAGCCGGGTAAGAAAATTAAGTTTATCGCCTCCGACTCACTCATGGACGCGGCTTCTACGGCACTCACTAAACCAAGTTGCTGCCCTCGCCTTTTGAGTTTTTCCAAATCCAGACCACGACCATCATCCCCAATTTCAATATTGACTTTGCCCCTTTCATGAAAAGCTCTTAAAAATAGCCGTCCGACAGATGACTTTCCACAAGCAGTCCGCTCGGATGGTAACTCAATGCCATGATCTATACAGTTGCGTACTAAGTGAGTCAAGGGGTCTTTAATCGCTTCAATAATGCTTTTATCCAGTTCAGTATCTATTCCCTCCATGTCAACCTTAACTTGTTTACCGGAAGCGATCGCCAAATCGCGCGTTACGCGAGGAAACTTTTGCCAAATGGTACTAATTGATTGCAGCCGAGTTTTCACGATCTCTTCCTGCAACTGGGATGTCAGAAGACTAAGGTGTTGGCAAGTAGCAGCAAAGCTACTATCCTTAAACTTTGTACTAAATCCGATCACCTGATTACGGGTTAAAACGAGTTCACCCACGAGGTTCATCACCTGATCTAGCAGGTTAACATTGACTCGGATCTGAGAAGATTCTGATGCTGCTAGGGTTGAAACTTCAGGTAATTCGTGATTGAGATGTTTAGTATCTGGGTTTACGTGTGACGCTTGCGGATTAACAGCAGGTGCTATCATCGGCTGCTCAGTTGACTGCAATTGAGTTAAACTCGTAATCAGTGCTGAATAATCGCAATCGCCCTCATGCCTCGTTGCTTCAATTTGGGACAGAATCTGCCGAATGCTGTCAAGTATTTGCAGTAACGTATTGATGATCGTTGGGGTAATTGCTAGCTGGCGATTGCGTAAAGACGAGAGCAAATTTTCTCCAGCATGAGCAAGTGATTCCAATTTGGGAAACGGTAAAAAGCCGCAGTTTCCTTTAATTGTGTGGAGTGACCGATAAATGCGAACTACGGCTTCTCTTTGTTCTGATACTTTCTCGATAGAAATAATATCTTGTTCAATTTGATTCAGATTTTCATAGCTGTCAATCAGGAATGCTTCTATATCATCGTTAATTTCAGTTAACTCCATTGCCTTTTCGGTGAAAAACTAGATGCTTTGTGTTCATGGTAATTTAATTTTAAATTTCAGCAATATACCGCTTTCAAATAATGTTTATATTTCTCATGCTGAAAAGATAATGTTATTTTAATGGTAAAGTAATAAATATGCAATGTCCTTGTTGCTATTCAACTCAAACTTTCAAGAATGGTTTTCGGAAAGGGAGACAATGTTACAAATGTAAACAATGTGGTCGTCAGTTCCTCGAATCTTACCAAGTTTGGCGCTACTCAACTGGAGTTTAGACTAGTTCCCGGTGCGAAACTCAGAAGGCTCATTCTATAAAGCCTAAAAACCAAGGTTTTAGTTCCTGGAAACATCTTAAATCCGTATCCTTATTTTTTGGAAATTTAGTTTCGCACCAAGAACTAGACTAGTTCCCGGTGCGAAACTCAGAAGGCTCATTCTATAAAGCCTAAAAACCAAGGTTTTAGTTCCTGGAAACATCTTAAATCCGTATCCTTATTTTTTGGAAATTTAGTTTCGCACCAAGAACTAGACTAAGCCATGCAAAATGACCCAGCAGGGCTGAGTTAATCAGAGACTTAGTGAAATTATCAATAATCTTGAGTATTAAACTGCAATTGATGGTTCTTTGCGTGGTCGTGTTACAGTTTTTCTAACAATCGGGCATCGGTTTTACGGTGACGCTTTTTTGCTGGTTGCCAACCAGGGGACTTTCCACGAGGTTTGGGTGGAGAGGTGGGAGTACCAATCGCCGCGAAAACTCCACCCAAGGCTTATCGCAACTCTTCACGGGAAATAAAGGTTTGGGGCAGTTACGCGATTAAATTGACATTTATACAATTACCGTACTTATACTGAAGTTTTCCTGACTTAGCAAAGCTAGCTTGTAGCGAGTGATATATCGATTACTACCTTTATCACCAGCATATTAGCTCAGGACAATATGTCTTCAGTAAGTATCTTTACTGGTGCTTGTGGAAATAACAGTTCTGCAACATCTGCTCCGCGTATAAATTGCATACAATAATATTGATATAAGTTATATTAAGCGGTGCTATGCCTGCCAAAGATTTCTTGAGCTTAGAGAAAAAGCAGCATCTGCAAGCGTAGAGATATCTGTGCCGAAATCGAGAAAAATTTACCAAATCTTATTTTAGATTATTTACCCGCTTCTAGTCCTGACTATAATCTCATTGAATTGGTCTGGCATTTTTGTAAAGAATATATAGCACATCAACTATTCCAGTCAGTATCCGAGCTAAAATCTCTGTTAGATAGATTGCTAAATGATGGAGAACTCATTGTTAAATGGGGACGAAAGATAAAAAACAAAGGAAATTCTATTTGTGCAATTTAAAAGCGCGACAGCTTATCAATCAACAATTATTGAGCTAAAACATAAAAGGGCAGAGAGAATGACATTGATTTTGATTATTGATGATGCAGCCTTTTCTCGCAGAATGATCCGGAAGTATTTGCAAGTTGATGGTTACGAAATTATAGAAGCAACTAATGGGCGTGAGGGATTAGAATTAGTTCACCAGCGCAAACCAAATTGTGTATTAGCGGATCTACTCATGCCAGACATGAATGGGTTTGAATTTCTGCAAGCTTTACAAGATGAAGAATTAAAAATTCCCACAATTATCATCTCAGCCGATATCCAAGAAGGGGCACGCAATCAAAGTTATAGTCTTGGGGCTATTAACTTTATTAATAAGCCACCAAAAGAAAATGAATTGCGAAAGGCAGTCCAGCAAGTTGTTAATACTAAGGAATAAGTTTTGATGAATGTAACAGCAGAACAACTGGATGCACTTCAAGAGTTGATTAATATTGGAATTGGTCGAGCTGCAAGTCTACTGAATGAGATGGTAGACTCTCACATTGGTCTCAAAATTCCATTTGTGAAAATATTAACTGCTACTGAAGCCTATCAGGAATTTGCAACACGATTCCATGATGACAGTTTGGCATCTGTAAGACTAGGCTTTACAGGTTCTTTTTCTGGTGCTGCGGGCTTGATTTTTCCTACTGACAGTGCATCATCACTAGTTGCAGTCCTTACAGGTGAAGAACCAGGATCGGCTGATCTAGATGCCGTGAAAATTGGTACTCTGAGCGAAATTGGTAACATTGTGATCAATGGGGTAATGGGTTCACTCAGTAATGTGCTAAAGCAGCATGTGAACTATACATTACCTGTTTATTTAGAAGATACAATTGAAAACTTATTATTATCTACTTATGAAAGCGATTCCAAAATATTGCTAGCACAAGCTCGATTCGTAATTGAACAGTTAGAAATTATTGGAGATATTATTTTAATCTTTCACGTAGGTACATTTGATGCGCTCATCAATGCAATTAATGATGAAATTGCAGTCATGTGATCTAGAAAACTTCCTAACCTAGCTAGATAAAAATATTTAAATCTTCTGCTCAAATCCTGACGATGAAACAATGAATATCATAAAAAAAGCTCATGAACAATTTAGCCTTTTAGATAAAATTCCTTTAGGAGCTTTTGTTCTACAGTCAGATTACATTGTTTTATTCTGGAACTGCTGCTTAGAGGAATGGACAAAAATTTCCCGAAGTCAAATTTTAGGAAATTCTCTTCATGAATATTTTCCTCATTTGAATCAGCCTCGTTACACTAGTCGTTTAGATCAAATTTTTCAAGGCGGGCCTCCCACAATCTTTTCTTCTCAATTGCATAAATATGTTATTCCTATACCGCTATCTAAAAATAAATATCGCATTCAGCAGACAACTGTAACTGCTGTGCCTGCAATGGACGGAAATAGGTTTTATGCCCTTTTCTCAATTGAGGATTTCACAGATTTAACTTTTCGAGTTCAGGAATATAAAAACTTACGAGATCAAGCACTAGCAGTGGCGGAAGAACGCCAGAAAGCACAACAAGCAGCTGAAGTAGCAAACCGCATCAAAGATGAATTTCTGGCAATTGTTTCTCATGAACTTCGTTCCCCTCTTAATCCCATTTTGGGTTGGGCAAAGCTACTAAAAAACCGCTCATTAAACGAAGCTACTACTGTGCGCGCCCTTGAGACAATCGAACGAAATGCTGTACTACAGGCTCAGTTGATTGAAGACCTATTGGATATCTCCCGCATTCTCCGGGGCAAGCTAGCACTTAATTTAGAAACTGTTGATCTTGCTTTTACTATTGAAGCTGCTTTAGAGACAGTGCATTTGGCAGCAGAAGCAAAGTCTATTCAAATTAGTCTTTATCTAGATATAGAAATTAGACCAATTAAGGGTGATGGTAGTCGTCTTCAACAAGTTGTTTGGAATTTACTCTCTAACGCCATTAAATTCACACCAGCCGGTGGAAAAGTCGAAGTCTACTTAGAACAGATTGATTCTCAGATACAACTGAGAGTCTGTGATACGGGTAAAGGTATTAATCCTGATTTTCTGCCACACGTATTCGAGTATTTCCGTCAGGCAGATAGTAGTACAAGCCGAAGTTCTGGCGGATTAGGACTTGGTTTGGCGATTGTACGCCAACTTGTCGAGTTGCATGGTGGTAGAGTTTGGGCACAAAGCCCTGGCGAGGGACAAGGCGCGACATTTACAGTTTGCCTACCAGTGGTTCAACAGGGTCTGGAATTCAAAATTGAAGATCAGAACATATCTGACGATTCCTATCCATTCTGCATGCTTCATGCTCCACTAGAAGGGGTACGGTTATTAGTTGTGGATGATGATGCTGATACGCGCGAGTTTCTTGTTTTCCTATTGGAACAGCAGGGCGCAATCGTGACGAGCGCAGCATCCGCCAGCGAAGCACTTGTTATAATAGCACAGTCAAAACCCGATTTGCTGTTGAGCGATTTGGGTATGCCAGAAGTTGATGGCTACGCTTTGATCAAAAAATTACGAGCAATGCCTGCTAATCAAGGTGGACAGATTCCCGCCATCGCTCTAACTGCTTACGCCGCAGAAACTACACAAAAACAGGTTTTAACCGCTGGATTTCAACTTCATATCACTAAACCAGCCGACCCCTCAAAATTAGTAGCTGCAATTGCAGCACTTGTTGAGGACTAACTGCTTAATCAAAATGCACCCATCTATAAGTTTGACGTAGTTTAGCGCATCTTACAGCAGTTTTCATGTATTTGAACCACATCTGTCGTAGGGGCACAGCAATGCTGTGCCCCTACCGCGTGGTCTATTTACCTGAAAATAGCTGTAATACAGAATTGGTATAACTCTCTAGTTAACACACCAACTAGAGATTTTTTCATATATAGCGGCTGCCATAATGGTTAGGACAAGTCTGCTATGGATAGCTGTGACAGCCGCTCTCTTAGGGTTTGCGAATGTCCTAAGCTGTCTGTCTACTGCTATAACAACGCATTCTGTTACTTAGTTATGAAAAATACACTTATTTTAGTATGATATACTTTGTAATTAATTCTGTCCGACTACTTATCGCCACCATTTACCACCACCTAGCTGCCCTTTACTCAAAACAAGGACGGTACAGTCAAGCGGAACCACTGTCTAAAAAAGCATTAGAACTCAGGCAAAGGCTGCTGGGAGAAGAGCATCTTGATGTCGCCACTATCCGTGAAAATCTGAAATCCTTGCGCGATAATTACGCTTAACGCCAGTGTAGTAAAAAATTATAAAATATTGTGTATATTTCTCGTTCGGTGCGACCTTCGGCGACCATGACGGTAGCTGGCAAATCGGTTGTGGATAAACTCTTAGGCATTTAAATAATCTAAATTCACCTGTTTTAATCATACTCAATCGCTTGATTGAGTATGATTAATCAATGATTAGTTTCTGCATTAACTATCGAAAAATCCATCTGGTACAAGCGCAGCTAAATCAATCTCATCTCTACGACGTATCTGCTTAATTTTCTCAAGAGCAGCTTGGTATTTGTCTGTATTGCCTTGTTTTTGAAAGAGGTTAGCTGCTGTTTGTAAATCATCAATTGCTAAGTTGTCATCTCTTAAATTAGCACGGACAAGACCTCGATTATAGTAAGCTTGAGCATAGTGAGGATTGAGACGAATTGCTTGATTATAATCTTCAATAGCACCTTTTGCGTCATCGGAACGATAACGGGTGATAGCTCGATGATAGTAAGCCTCAGCCAAATTAGGGTTTAGATGTAAGGCTTGGTTATAATCTTCAATAGCACCTTTGACGTCACCGGAATCATTACGGGCATTACCGCGTTTAATGTAAGCTTGAGCATAGTGAGGATTAAGACGAATAACTTGGCTAAAATCTTCAATCGCAGATTTCAAATCTCCGGAACGATAACGGGTAATACCGCGATTATGGTAAGCCTCAAACAAGTTAGGGTTTATACGTAAGGCTTGGTTATAATCTTCAATAGCACCTTTGACGTCACCGGAATCATCACGGGCATTACCGCGTTCAGTGTAAGCTTCAGCATAGTTAGGGTCAAGACGGATAGCTTGGTTGTAATCCTCAATTGCACCCTTTAAGTCACCAGAATCATTGCGAGCATTACCACGTCCAACATAAGCACCAGCATAGTTAGGGTTAAAACGGAGAGCTTGGTTATCATCTTCGATAGCGGCTTTCAAATCACCGGAACGATAACGGGTAATAGCTCGATGATAGTAAGCCTCAGCCAACTTAGGGTTTAGATGTAAGGCTTGGTTATAATCTTCAATAGCACCTTTGACGTCACCGGAATCATTACGAGCATTACCGCGTTTAATGTAAGCTTGAGCATAGTGAGGATTAAGACGAATAACTTGGCTAAAATCTTCAATCGCAGATTTCAAATCTCCGGAACGATAACGGGTAATACCGCGATTATGGTAAGCCTCAAACAAGTTAGGGTTTATACGTAAGGCTTGGTTATAATCTTCAATAGCACCTTTAACGTCACCGGAATCATCACGGGCATTACCGCGATTATGGTAAGCTTCAGCATAGTTAGGGTGAAGACGGATAGCTTGGTTGTAATCCTCAATTGCACCTTTTAAGTCACCATAATCATTGCGAGCATTACCACGTCCAACATAAGCACCAGCATAGTTAGGGTTAAGACGGAGAGCTTGGTTATAATCTTCGATAGCGGCTTTCAAATCACCGGAACGATAACGAGCAAAACCTCGCCCAAAATAAGCTTCAGCGTAGTTAGGATTAAGACGAAGAGTTTGGTCAAAATTCTCAATAGCACCTTTAATATTGCCTGAGTTGGCAAGGTTTTGACCTTGCTTTAAATAGAATTGAGCATCTTGAGCTTTTTTGATTTGTGCTAAAAGCGTAGTCAACTCTGGTTTGACTTTTGTTTTAGTCAGGTTGTGTTCGGCTGCCGCTGTGGGGCTTTCGACTATTACTCCCAACGCTAAAATTGCAACAATCGCTTTTAACCCTTTCATAAAAGAGAAATTATTGATTTGGACGTAACTGAATAGCCATATACTACAATATACTACATAGGTCAAGGAATAATGAAAACCATTACCGTGCAATAGATGGGCATGAAACCGAGATCCGTGTAATTTCCTGCAAGATGGTCTGAAAAATCTTGCCCTGCATAGGTTTGAAAATTTGCTACATCAGAGTCAAAAAAGCCGTGTTCGGTAATGGACTTCCAACTAAAAAAATATCCCATCGCTGGGTAGCAGGGAGAAGGGAGAAGACAACAAAATATTATCTGAGTAAATTGGATAATTTATTTTCTGGAAGTCCCTTACTCAAATAATGGATGAGTTACGCAAGTGAGAACTGTAGTTCTGGCATCATCGTTTAAACGAGCATTTAAACGATTGGTAAGACGAGAGCCAGAATTACAAGAGCTAATTGAAGAGCGGTTAGCATTACTAACCGCCGATCCATTGGATCCACTGTTACAGACCCATAAGCTTAAAGGCAAACTGTCTGGAGCTTCTGCGTGTTCAGTTGACTATGATTGTCGCATTGTCTTTAACTTTGTGCAAAATCTAGAATCTGGTGAAGAGGAAATTTTGCTAATTGATATCGGCACTCATGATGAAGTTTACTAAGTTTTCAGTTTCCGAAGTCAACGAGATCATACCAGATTTAGGTAAACTATTAGTACTGAAATCTCCTTTAGGTGATATGACTGCAATCACTGGCAAAGGTCTAACGCTTGAGGAATATTTGAAGTATGACGATCGCACGGATAGCCAATATGATCTGGTGGCAGGTGAGTTAGTTGCAATCACGCTCGAAAATCCAAAAAATGTCCAGATATCTCTCTTTTTGCTGGTAAATTTCCTCAAGTTTATTCCGCTTAATCGGTTAAGTAACAAAGTTGAAATTGTTGTTGCTGGTTCTTGTGCAACAACTCGCATTCCTGACTTAGTTGTGCTGACGGATGAACTTGCAACAGCCTTAGAAGCTGCAACGCGCTCCACAATCACGCTGGATATGCCACCTCCAGCATTAGTTGTTGAAGTTGTTTCTCCTGGCAAAGCTAACGAAGATCGGGACTATCGCTACAAACGTTCTGAGTATGCCGCAAGGGGAATTGCTGAATATTTGGATTGTTGACCCCCAAACAAATGCAGTTACCGTACTGATATTAGTTGACGGGTTTTATGAAGAAACCAGATTTGTCGGAAATAGTGCGATCGCTTCTACTATTTTCCCAGATTTACAGCTAACTGTAGAGCAAGTACTTAATGCTGGAGAAAGCAATATCTCGAACAGGTAAACGACCAGCGTCCTAGAGTAAAATGGAGCCAACTGATGAAAGTACAGCACCTCCTATTCTCTCAAGTTGCCTTAGCGCAGGACTTACCAGAATACAACCTGAAGCAAGGGAATGTTGCAACAATTGTGGAACATTACCCCATGCTTGAAGGGGAAGAAGACGGGTATAGTTTGGAAGGGTTTGATCTGCCTCATGTGACGATCGAAGTACCAGCATCTCAAATTATCCCCATTGCCCAATGGCAGCAAGAAGAAATGATTTTAGCCAAGTTATGCAGCTATTTGGAGCGAGGCTGTTGCAATTACAAGACTATCTCGATTTTCTCTTGCAAAAATAAGAGTCTGAGCATCAGAGTAGGTTCAAATTTTGAGACTTTCTTTAAGTAGTCCTGAATGATCTGGAATATCTGCCAAAGGTTCAAATCTCCCACCTAAATATTTCGTGAGAAACTCTTCTGCGTAGGCGTAGCCCGTCGTAGACATCGCATCCCTCAATTAAGCGATTTTCTAGTCTGGCAAACCAGCCTGCTGCTGACCAAAACTATTGGTAAACTAGAGGCAACGCTAGTTATGCTGAGTGATTCGTTCTATGTTTGCTGAAACCTCCTCGCGCTACGTTACCCATAACCCGGAAATTTTGAGTGGAGAGCCAATTATTATAGGTACTCGCACATCTGTTCGTGCCATTGTTGGTTTGTGGCGGTTGGGGATTATGCTAGAAGAAATCCTGAACCATTTGCCACATTTGACGGTGGCACAAGTGTTTGATGCCTTGAGTTTTTATCTCGATCATCAGGCGGAGATTAATGAATACATTGAGCGAAACCGAGTACCCGATGAATTACAGCAATTTTCAGGTAATTGAACCACAAACTGCGGTAGGCTGGGAAGGGAGTTATTGTTAGATCCGATGCCAATATCTTACTCAGGAGAT